>NZ_JAGTJY010000163.1:0-14613 GCF_018195695.1 Achromobacter sp. Marseille-Q0513
CCCCCCCGCCTATGACGAAATGCGCGACAGCGCCGGCGGCATACGCTCCCACTACGAAACGTTCGAACGCTGGCACGGCGAGCAGTCGGCCGAGTCCATGGCCGTGCGCCGGCTGGAAGCGGACCTGAGCTTCCGCCGCGTCGGCATCACCTTCTCGGTGGCCGGCGACGCCGCCGGCACCGAACGGCTGATCCCGTTCGACCTGATCCCCCGCGTCATCCCCGCCGACGAATGGCGCCGGCTCGACGCCGGCCTGAAACAGCGCGTGCGCGCGCTGAACATGTTCATCCACGACATCTACCACGGCCACGACATCGTGCGCGCCGGGGTGGTGCCGGCCGAGCAGGTCTTCCTGAACGCGCAATACCGGCCCGAGATGCAGGACGTGGACGTGGCCGAGGACATCTACTGCCATATCGCCGGCGTGGACATCGTGCGCGCCGGCGCGGGCGAGTTCTACGTGCTGGAAGACAACCTGCGCGTGCCCTCCGGCGTGTCCTACATGCTGGAGAACCGCAAGATGTCGATGCGGCTGATGCCCGACGCCTTCGGCCGCATCAAGGTCGAGCCGGTGGCGCATTACCCCGACCTGCTGCTGGACAATCTGCGCGAGGTCGCGCCGCACGGCGGCGACGCGCCCACCGTGGTGGTGCTGACGCCGGGCATGTACAACTCGGCCTATTTCGAGCACGCCTTCCTGGCGCAGCAGATGGGCGTGGAGCTGGTCGAGGGCCAGGACCTGTTCGTGGAGCAGAACACGGTCTACATGCGCACCACGCAGGGCCCGCGCAAGGTGGACGTGATCTACCGCCGGCTGGACGACGACTTCCTGGACCCGCTGTCGTTCCGCGCCGATTCGGCGCTGGGCGTGCCGGGCCTGCTGTCGGTCTACCGCGCCGGCCGCGTCACGCTGGCCAACGCCATCGGCACCGGCATCGCCGACGACAAGTCCACCTACCTGTACGTGCCGGACATGATCCGCTTCTACCTGGGCCAGGAGCCGATCCTGTCGAACGTGCCCACGTGGCGCTGCGCCCGGCCCGACGAGCTGTCGCAGGTGCTGGACCGCATGCACGAGCTGGTGGTCAAGGAGGTGCATGGCGCGGGCGGCTACGGCATGCTGGTCGGACCGTCGGCCACGCGCGCCGAGGTCGAGGCTTTCAAGGACCGCGTGCGCGCCAACCCCGCCAACTACATCGCCCAGCCGACGCTGGCGCTGTCCACCGTGCCCACCTACGTCGAGTCCGGCGTGGCGCCGCGCCACGTGGACCTGCGCCCCTACGTGCTGTGCGGCAAGGACATCCGCACGGTGCCCGGCGGACTGTGCCGCGTGGCGCTGACCGAGGGCTCGCTGGTGGTCAACAGCAGCCAGGGCGGCGGCACCAAGGATACGTGGGTACTGGAGGACTGAACCATGCTGAGCCGAACCGCCGACAACCTGTTCTGGATGTGCCGCTACACCGAGCGCGCCGAGAACACGGCCCGCATGCTGGACGTGAACCTGCAGATGTCGCTGCTGCCGCAGGACGCGCAGGCGCGCGAGGGCTCGTGGCTGGCCGTGCTGCGCATCTCCGAGCTGCAGGGCCTGTACCGCGCCCGGCACGCCGCGATCTCGCCGCACGACGTGCTGCACTTCATGGTGCGCGACGCCGAGAATCCCTCGTCCATCTATTCCTGCGTGCGCGCCGCCCGCGAGAACGCGCGCGCCGTGCGCGGCAGCCTCACCACCGAGGTCTGGGAAACCTACAACACCACCTGGCTGGAACTGCAGAAGCACCTGCACACCGGCCTGCTGGAACGCAATCCGGGCGAGTTCTTCGAATGGATGAAATTCCGCTCGCACCTGGCGCGCGGCGTCACCATCGGCACCATGCTGGAGGACGAGGCGCTGTATTTCCTGCGCATCGGCATGCACCTGGAACGCGCCGACAACACCGCGCGCATGCTGGACGTGAAGTTCCACGAGCGCGGCGGCAACGGCCACGCGGCCGACGCGCGCAACGACGCCGCCGCGCCGCCGACGGCCGCGCAAAGCGAGTTCTACCGCTGGTCGGCCCTGCTCAGCTCCGTGTCGGGCCTGGAGATCTACCGCAAGGTCTACCGCGACGTGATCACGCCCGACCGCGTGGCCGAACTGCTGATCCTGCATCCGGACATGCCGCGCTCGCTGCTGGCCGCGATCCACGCCCTGTCCGACGACCTGGCGCGCGTGGCCAACCAGCGCTCGGCGGAAACGCAGCGCCGCGCCGGCATGCTGCGCGCGGAACTGCAATACGGGCGCGTCGAGGACATCCTGGCCAGCGGGCTGCACCAGTACCTGGAGCACTTCCTGGACCGCATCAACGATCTCGGCAACCGCATCAGCCAGGACTTCCTGGTGCCCTTGTCGGCGTAGGAGCGCAGCATGAAACAGATCATCACCCACGTGACCCATTACCGCTACACCGCGCCGGTGACCTACAGCATCCAGACGCTGCGCCTCACGCCGCGCGACGACGAGCACCAGCGCGTGCTGCGCTGGCACATCGAGGCGCCCGGCGCGCTGGAGCGGCAGGTGGACGCCTACGGCAACATCACCCATACCCTGACGCTGAACCGCCCGCACACGGACATCGAGCTGCGCGTGGTCGGACAGGTGGTGGTGGGCGCGCTCGCGCGCGGCGCGCTGGGCGGCGAGGACAGCCGGCTGCCGGTGCATGCCTACTGCGTGCAGACGGCGCTGACCCAGGCCGACGATACCATCCAGGCCTTCACCCGCCATGCGCTGCCCGACGGCCTGAACACGCCCGACGACGCGCTGGCGCTGGCGCGCGCCATCTGCGACCGCGTGGCGTATGAGCCCGGCATGACCGACGTGACCACCGCGGCCAACCAGGTGCTGGCCATGGGCCACGGCGTCTGCCAGGACCACGCCCACCTGTTCCTGGCCTGCGCGCGCGGCCTGGGCGTGCCCGCGCGCTATGTCAGCGGCTACCTGTACACCACCGCCGAGCATGCCGCCAGCCACGCCTGGGCCGACATCTGGCTGCCGGGCGCGGGCTGGACCAGCGTGGACATCACCAACCGCCAGTTCGCCTCGGAATGCCATTGCCGGCTGGCCGTGGCGCGCGACTACGACTCGGCCTCGCCGGTGCGCGGCGTGCGCAATGGCGGCGGCGACGAGTCCATGGCAGTCACCGTCCAGGTGCAGACGGCGGCGCAGCAATGACCCGCGCCGTCCGTGCCGGCCGCGCCGCACTACAATGCGGCGTGGCTTTTCCCCTGCTCCGATCATGACCTACTGCGTCGCCGCCCGCCTGAACGCCGGCCTGGTTTTCCTGTCCGACTCCCGCACCAACGCGGGGGTGGACCAGATCAGCGTCTACCGCAAGATGACCGTCTTCGAACGCCCCGGCGAACGCGTGATGGTCCTCATGACCGCCGGCAACCTGGCCGTCAGCCAGGCCGTGCTGGACGGCCTGGCCCGCCAGCAGCAGGAAGGCGGCGAAACACTGTGGAACGCGCCCGACATGTTCGAGGCCGCGCGCCGCATCGGCAACGCCGTGCGCGAGGTCTACCGCCGCGAGGCCGACGCGCTGCGCGAGCAGGGCGTGGATTTCAACGTCAGCCTGATTTTCGGGGGCCAGATCGGCGCCGAGCGCTGCCGGCTGTTCCAGATCTACGCCGCCGGCAACTTCATCGAGGCCGGCGAGGAATGCCCGTACTTCCAGATCGGCGAGGCCAAATACGGCAAGCCCATCCTGGACCGCGTGCTGCAACCCGATACGCCGCTGGACGAGGCCGCCAAGTGCGCGCTGATCTCCATGGATTCCACGCTGCGCTCGAACATCTCGGTCGGCCTGCCGCTGGACCTGCTGGTCTACGACACCGGCGCGCTACGCGTCACGCACTTCGCCAGCATCGACGAGCACAACGAATACTTCCGCATGATCCGCGGCACCTGGGGCGAACGCCTGCGCCAGGTCTTCGCCGAGATCCCCGACCCGCTGTGGACCAACCCCGAGTCGCCCGACTCCCTGGTGCCCGCCAGCCGCGTGCACCAGCCCAAGCGGGTCGATCCGATGGACCTGCCGCAGGAAAGCTACCCGGCGCCGCAGGTGCTGGCCGAGGGGCCGGGGTCGGATCAGTTGAACTAGGGCAACCTCGCGTAAACCCGGCTTTCCTCCTGCCTAAACCCGGCTTGCAAAAGCCCGAATTCTCATGCGCGCCGCAGCGGGCCACACTGTGTCCAGCCCGTCGCGCAGCACCTTGCGGGTCATGACACCACCTACAAGGAGCGAGACATGCCCACCCTCCTCGCGCGCGCATCGGGGCGCGCCATTCCGTTCATGCTGGCGCTCGGCCTGGCCGCCGGCGGCGCTTCCGCCCAGAACGCCTATCCCAGTCGCGCGATCTCGCTGGTCGTGCCCTTCGCGGCCGGCGGTCCCACCGACGTGGTGGCGCGCAGCCTGGGCGCGGCCATGTCGAAGACGCTGGGCCAGAGCATCGTGGTCGAGAACCGCACCGGCGCCGGCGGCACGCTGGCCTCGGCGCACGTGGCGCGGGCCGCGCCGGACGGCTACACCCTGCTGATCCATCACAACGGCATGGCGACGGCGCCGGCCCTGTACCGCAAGCTGCCGTTCAACCCGCTGACGGACTTCGCCTATGCCGGGCAGGTGGCGGACGTGCCCATGACGCTGCTGGGCCGCAAGGACCTGCCGCCGGGCGACATGGCCAGCTTCATCAAGTACGCGCGCGACAACGGCAACAAGATCAACCTGGCCAACGCCGGCCTGGGCGCGGTATCGCAGCTGTGCGGCATGCTGTTGCAGGAATCGCTGGGCGCGCAGTTCACCACCGTGCCCTATGCCGGCACGGCGCCGGCGCTGACCGCGTTGCTGGGCGGACAGGTGGACGTGCTGTGCGACCAGACCACGCAGACCATCCCCCACATCAAGTCCGGGCGCGTGAAGCTGTACGGCGTCACCACCCTGGCCCGCATCCACGCGCTGCCCGACACGCCGACGCTGCAGGAAGGCGGCCTGCAAGGCTTCGAGGTCAAGGTCTGGCACGGCGTCTACGCGCCCAAGGGCACGCCGCCCGAGGCGATCGAGAAGATCAACGGCGCGCTGCGCGCGGCGCTCAAGGATCCGGCCTTCACGCAGAAGATGGCCGAGCTGGGCGCGGAGATCGTGCCCGACGCCCGGCAGACGCCGGCCGGCCTGCAATCGTGGCTGCAGGCCGAGGTCGACAAGTGGGGGCCGATCATCCGCAAGGCGGGGGTATACGCGGACTGAGCCTGCCGCGCTTGCGAAGCGCCATGAAAAAAGCCGGCATGCGCCGGCTTTCTTCATGTATCGCTTGCCCGAACGATCAACGCGACAGCTCGCGCCAGATCGCCATCGGCGCCTCGGCGTGGTTGAGCGTATAGAAATGCACGCCCGGCGCGCCGTTGTCCAGCAGGGTCTGGCACAGCTCGGTCACCACGTCCACGCCGAAGGCGCGGATCGAGGCCTTGTCGTCGCCGAACTCGGCCAGGCGCAGGCGGATCCAGCGCGGCACTTCGGCGCCGCACATTTCCGAAAAACGCAGCAGCTGCGAGTGATTGGTGATGGGCATGATGCCCGGCACGATCGGCACGTTCACGCCCTTGGCCTGGGCCCGGTCGACGAAGTCGAAATAGGCGTCGGCATTGAAGAAATACTGCGTGATGGCGGCATTGGCGCCGGCCCGCACCTTGGCCACGAAATGCGCCAGGTCGGCCGACGGACTGGTGGCCTGCGGGTGCATTTCGGGATAGGCCGCCACTTCGATGTGGAACCAGTCGCCGGTTTCCTCGCGGATGAAGGACACCAGCTCGTTGGCGTAGCGCAGCTCGCCCGCGTCGCCGCCCATGCCGGACGGCAGGTCGCCGCGCAGCGCGACCACGCGCCGCACGCCTTCGTTCTTATAGGCCTGCAGGATGTCGCGCAGGTCCTGGCGGGACGCGCCCACGCAGGACAGGTGCGGCGCCGCGTCGCAACCCAGGTTGCGCAGCGTGCGCACCGCGTCGGCGGTGCCGGCGCGCGTCGAGCCGCCCGCGCCGAACGTCACGCTGACGTACTTGGGCTGGATCGCCAGCATCTGCTTGGCCGCGCGCACCAGCCGTTCCTGGCCGGCCAGGTCACGGGGGGGAAAGAACTCCAGGCTGAATGCTGGAGAAGTCGATTCGGACATTTCAGTTATCCATGACGCTGACCGCGCCCCTTGAAACAAGTGTCAATCCACCGGAAACCGCTGGACAAGAGCCCTCTGCCGGAACCGCGCCCACGGATGCCACCCCATCGGGATGCCGCGGATCCGGCTCCGCCGGTCCGCAGGCATGCCCCCTTGAGGGGGAAGCGCGCAGCGCTTCGGGGGTGGGCCTTCCCCTTCTAGGGGATCAGCTTGGTAAGCAGGCCGGAGATGATGCTGTAGAGGATCGCTCCCCCCACGGCCCACCAGAACCCGTTGACCTGGAAACCCTTCAGCACGGAGCCGACGAACCAGAACAACAAGGCGTTGATCACGATGAGAAAGAGGCCGAGCGTGACGATGGTGATGGGCAGCGTCAGCAGCACCAGCACCGGCTTGACCAGCATGTTCACCAGGCCCAGCACCAGCGCGGCGATCAGCGCCGAACCGAAGCTGGCCACCGTGATGCCGGGCAGCAGGTAGGCGACCGCCAGCAGGGCCACTGCGTTCAGGATCCAGACGAGAATCATGGACATGCTCAACCTCCAGTCTTGAAGCTCCGGGACGCGACGGCCCGGTTGCGGCCGCCTTGTCCTGGAACCGGAAAACGCCGTGCCGACATGGCGTGGCGTCCCCCTATTTTGCTACAAGCATCAGTAGCGGTAGTGATTCGGCTTGTAAGGACCTTCGACCGGCACGCTGATGTAGTCGGCCTGGTCCTTGCGCAGCGTGGTCAGGTTCACGCCCAGCTTCTTCAGGTGCAGGCGCGCGACCTTCTCGTCCAGGTGCTTGGGCAGCACGTAGACTTCGCCCGACTTGTAGGCTTCGTTGCGCGTGTACAGCTCGATCTGCGCGATGGTCTGGTTGGCGAAGGACGAGGACATCACGAACGAGGGGTGGCCGGTGGCGCAGCCCAGGTTCACGAGGCGGCCCTGAGCCAGCAGGATGATGCGCTTGCCGTCCGGGAAGATCACGTGGTCGACCTGGGGCTTGATCTCTTCCCACTTGCAGTCGGCCAGCCCGGCGACGTCGATCTCGTTGTCGAAGTGGCCGATGTTGCACACGATGGCCTGGTCCTTCATGGCGTTCATGTGCTCGCGCGTGATGACGTGGAAGTTGCCGGTGGCCGTCACGAAGATGTCGCCGTGAGCGGCGGCTTCTTCCATGGTCACGACCTTGAAGCCTTCCATCGCGGCCTGCAGCGCGCAGATCGGGTCGATTTCGGTGACCCAGACCTGGGCGCGCAGCGCCACCAGCGCCTGGGCGCAACCCTTGCCCACGTCGCCGTAGCCGGCGACCACGGCGATCTTGCCGGCCACCATCACGTCGGTGGCGCGCTTGATGCCGTCGACCAGCGATTCGCGGCAGCCGTACAGGTTGTCGAACTTGGACTTGGTGACCGAGTCGTTGACGTTGATGGCGGCGAAGGCCAGCTCGCCCTTCTGCGACATCTGGTACAGGCGGTGCACGCCGGTGGTGGTTTCCTCGGTCACGCCCTTGATCAGCGCCAGGCGGGTCGAGTACCACTTCGGATCGCGCTTGAGCGTTTCCTTGATGGCGGCGAACAGGATGCGCTCTTCTTCGCTGCCCGGATTGGCCAGCACCGAGATGTCCTTTTCAGCCTTGGTGCCCAGGTGCAGCATCAGGGTGGCGTCGCCGCCGTCGTCCAGGATCATGTTGGCGTTCTGGCCGTTGGGCCATTCGAAGATCTTGTGCGTGTACTGCCAGTACTCTTCGAGCGTCTCGCCCTTGACGGCGAAGACCGGCGTGCCGGACGCGGCGATGGCGGCGGCGGCGTGGTCCTGCGTCGAGAAGATGTTGCACGAGGCCCAGCGCACTTCGGCGCCCAGCGCCACCAGCGTCTCGATCAGCACGCCGGTCTGGATGGTCATGTGCAGGCTGCCGGCGATGCGGGCGCCCTTGAGCGGCTGCCTGGCGGCGAATTCCTCGCGGATGGCCATCAGGCCGGGCATTTCGGTTTCGGCGATGGCCAGCTCGCGGCGGCCCCAGCCGGCCAGCGACAGGTCGGCGACGATGTAGTCGGAGAAGGATTTGTCAGTCACAGCGTTCATGGTGTGTAGCTCCACGTGTAGATCGAACGGCGCGCACAGGGCCGGACAACGCGAAACACCACGACGGTCGTGTGCTCGCCTTTCCCGCCACATGCGACAAAGGTGAGCGCCGTTGCTGTAGCGCCGCGCAAGGATGCGGGACGCATGAACAGGGATTCCTGAGCCTGGCGAGCCGTGTTCCGCGCAAGGGGAACAGCCGGATCGTCGCAACGCTCCTCAGGATCGTCGGGCATTGTACCGGTTTGGCCGCCTTGCGGGGAAGCGCCGCAGGGCCGGAATACATCCGGCCCCGTATTCTTCCGACGGCGCGGATCAGCCCGCATGCACCAGCGGCGGGTCCGGTTCGGCCTGCGGCGTCAGCGGCGCCAGCGCCGCCAGCAGGTCGGACGCGATGGCGTCCCAGCTGCGCGTCAGCGCGTGCGCCCGCACGGCGTGCCGATCCAGCGACAGCGCCTCGCGGCAGGCGTGCGCCAGGTCCTCGTCCAGGCAGCCCGTCACGCCCGGCTGCACCACGGCCAGCGGCGCCTCGCTGCGGAACGCCGCCACCGGCGTGCCGCAGGCCATGGCCTCCAGCATCACCAGGCCGAAGGTGTCGGTCAGGCTGGGGAACACGAACACGTCGGCGGCCTGGTAATAGCCAGGCAGCTCATCGTCGTTGCGCATGCCCAGGAATACCGCGTCGGGAAACTTCTTCTTCAGGCGCGCCTCGTCCGGGCCGCCGCCCACCACCACCTTGCTGCCCGGCAGGTCCAGCGACAGGAAGGCGTCCAGGTTCTTTTCCCGCGCGACCCGGCCCACGCTGAGGAACACCGGACGGAGCAGGTCCTTGAATGCCTGACTCGCGCCCGGCTGGAACTTGACGGGGTCCACCCCGCGCGACCAGATCTGCAGGTTGCCCAGGCCGCGCTGGACCAGGATGTCGCGCACCGTGGGCGTGGGCACCAGCACGCGCTGCGAGGGCCGGTGGAACCAGCGCAGGTAGCGCCACGGCAGGGCCGCCGGGATGCCCATGCGCGCCTGCAGGTAGTCGGGGAACATGGTGTGGAACGAGGTGGTGAAACGCCAGCCCCGGGCCAGCGCCATCTTGCGCGCGGCCAGGCCCAGCGGCCCCTCGGTGGCGATGTGCAGCGCGTCCGGCACCAGATCGCCCAACACGCGGCGCAGTTGGCGGCCGGGCTGCAGGCAGAGCCGCAGGTCGGGCTCGGAGGGCGCGGGAATGGTGCGGCTGCCTTCGGGGCTGACCACGGTCACTTCGTGGCCCCATTCGGCGAGTATCCGCAGCATGGTCGTCCAGGTGCGGACGACGCCGTTGACTTGCGGATGCCAGGCATCCGTGACCAGGACGATGCGCATGATGAGGCCGGAAGTGGTCGACAAGCGCGATTTAGCCCGCGCTATGTGACATGCCCAAGACCGGCCGCGCCGGCGGCCTTAATTGTTGCGCCGGGGGTAGCCCTGGGCCTTGATGCGGATCCAGACCGCGCGCTTTTCCTCTTCCGTCATGAAGACCCAGTTGGCCACTTCCATGGCCGTGCGGCCGCAGCCCCGGCAAATGTCGTCGAACAGCGTCGAGCAGACGGCCACGCAGGGGGAATCCGTGGCCTTGAAGGCGCGTTGCGCGTCTTCGGGCTCGGGCAATTCGGACAGGTCGGCGAAATTCAAACTCATGGGCGCGAGGTTACCACCGGCGGCCCGTCCCTTTTTGCATGGCCCTATCGCCCGCCCCGGCTTGCCTTAAGAGTCCGCCTCAGCGCCACCCGAAGAACGCCGCCGCCTCGCGCAGCACCTGGTCCGGGATTTCCTCGGCCAGGTAGTGCGCGCCCGGCAACGATCCGCCATCGACCTGGTCGGCAATGGCGCGCCACAGGGCCAGCACGTCGAAGTTCCGGCCCACCGCGCCGCGCTCGCCCCACAGCGCGCGCACCGGCATGCGCAGGCGCTCGCCGGCGGCGCGGCCCTGGCGGTCATGCTCCAGGTCCACGGTGGCGGACGCGCGGTAATCCTCGCAGATGCCCGTGGCCCAGCCGGGCAGGCGCGCGACGCGCTCGTACTCGGCCATGGCCCGCGCGGAGAAATGCGCCAGCCCGCCGGGCCGCCCGCCCATGACCGAACGCAGGTAGAACACCGGATCGCGCTCGATCATGGTCTCGGGCATGGGCGCGGGCTGGATCAGCCAGAACCAGTGGAAGTACGCCTGCGCGAATGCGCGCGTGGTGTTCTCGTACATATCCAGCGTGGGCGCGATGTCCAGCAGCATCATGCGCGTGACGGCTTGCCAATGATCCAGCCCCAGCCGGTGCGCGACGCGCGCGCCACGGTCATGCGCCAGCACCTCGTAGCGTTCGTGCCCCAGCGCGCGCATCAACGCCGCCATGTCCGCGGCCATGACGCGCTTGGAATGCGCGGCGTGGCCGGGCGCGGCGGGCGGCTTGTCGCTGTCGCCATAGCCGCGCAGGTCGGCGGCCACGCAGGTGCGATGCCGCGTCAGTTGCGGCCACAGGCGATGCCAGATGGCGCTGGTCTGCGGATGGCCATGCAGCAGCAGCAGCGGCGGCCCGTCGCCGCCGACGCGGGCGGCGATGCGCACGCCATTGACGGCGTGCAGGCGGATCGGAAGGTCGAAGAAATCACTATCGCTCATGCTCGTCCTGTGTCGTTTGCCCCGAAGGACGCCCGCCGGCCTCGCGGACCGGACGCCCGCCTCATCCCGGCCCCGCGCCCTCAGTCCTCGGCGCCCAGCAGCGGGCCGGCGCGCACGATGCCGCAGCGCTTGTGCGCGCGCATCACCACGGCCACGTCGCTGTTGAGCACGCCTTCCAGCTCGCCCAGCCGGCGCGTCACCACGTCCCAGAGCTGCGGACTGTCGCGGCACAGCACATGCCAGAACAGCTGCGACGCGCCGCTGGTGCCGAACAGGCAGCGCGTGTTCGGATCGCGCGCCAGATGCGCGGCCAGCGCATTGACCGCCTGAGGCCGCACCTGCACGGAAATCACCGCCTCCACCGGAAAGCCCACCAGCGACGGCTCGACTTCCACGCGGAAACTCAGCGCGCGCCGGTCCACCAGGCTTTGCAGCATGCGATGCGCGGTGGGTTCGCTGACGCCGACCTGCTCGGCCAGCTCGGCCAGACTGGCGCGGCCGTCGCGCATCAGGTGGCCGGCCAGGCGCTGCTCGGATTCCGTGAGAGCGGCGGGCGGATTGGATGGCGCGGGCTCGAGCGCGGCGCCGGCCTCGGCCAGGATGCGCCACTGGCCCGCGCGGCGGAACGGCCGCAGCACCAGCCGCGCCTCGACATGCTCGACGCCGTCGATGGAGGGCAGCACCCGCGTCACCAGGTCCGGCATGTCGGCCTCGTCGGCCAGCGTCAGCTCGGCCATCAGGTCGGCCGAGCCGGCCAGCGTCACGGCCAACTGGCAACTGTCCAGCGCCGCCAGCCGCTCGGCCACGTCAGGCACGCGCCCGGAACGGCAGCGCACCCAGGCGTGCAGCACCACGCCGCGGCCGGTGACCAGCGGGTCGGGCTCGGCAATGACGCGCAGCGCGTCGGCATCCATCAGGCGCTTCAGGCGCCGGGCCACCGTGCGCTCGGCAATGCCCGTGGCCGCCCCCAGCTCGCGCCAGGACGCGCGGGGCTCGGCCTGCAGGGCGACCAGACAGGCCAGATCGGTGTCATCGAGTGTTGGCATTAGGGACTTACCCTTACTTGACGTGACCATATTCATTAATCTAACGTGGCGGAAATTACCAAATCATAAAAATTAGACGGTCTTTTTGACCAAAAATAAACACCTGATTGAGGACTTCATGAGCAGCCCCTCCACGACCCTGCACCCCAAGCAGGGGGCCGCCGCCGCGCCCGTGTCGCGCGCCCGCACCATCCTGGCCGGTAGTGTAGGCAATGCCGTCGAATGGTTCGACTGGACCATCTACGCATCCTTCGCCATCTTCTTCTCCAGCCAGTTCTTCCCCGAAGGCAACGAGACCACCGCGCTGCTGGCCTCGTTCGGCATCTTCGCGGTCGGCTTCTTCATGCGCCCGGTGGGTGGCTGGCTGCTGGGCATCTTCTCCGACCGCTACGGCCGCAAGGCCGCGCTGGGCCTGACCATCCTGATGATGGCCGGCGGCTCGCTGATCATCGCCGTCACCCCCACCTACGCCACCATCGGCCTGGCCGCCCCGCTGCTGCTGACCGCCGCGCGCCTGCTGCAAGGCCTGTCGCTGGGCGGAGAGTATGCCTCGGCCACGACCTTCCTGGCGGAAATGGCGCCGTCCAACCGCCGCGGTTTCTACTCCAGCTTCGTGTTCTTCAGCGCCGCCGTTGGCATCCTGGCCGCGTCCGCCGTGGGCTGGGTGCTGACGTCCACCCTGACCAAGCCCGAGATGGCCGCCTGGGGCTGGCGCATTCCGTTCCTGCTGGGCGCGCTGGGCGGCCTGGCCGGCCTGTGGATCCGCCGCTCCATCCCGGAAACCGAAGCCTTCTCGCACAGCAAGAAGGCCGGCGTGGAAAAGCAGCCGCTGCGCACCCTGCTGCGCGAGCATCCGGTGGAAGTCCTGCGCATCGTCGGCTTCTCCATCCTGACGACCTTCGCGTTCTACATCTTCGTGGCCTACGTGCCCACCTACGCCATCCGCCAGGTGCACGCCGATCCGAAGACCGCCTTCGCCGCCAACACCGTCGCGCTGATCGTCTTCATGCTGGTGCAGCCGCTGTTCGGCGCGCTGTCCGACCGCATCGGCCGCAAGCCGCAGCTGATCGTGTTCGCCGCCGGCTACCTGATCTTCTTCTATCCGCTGATGACCACGCTGGGCCCGTCCTTCGGCTCGATCCTGGCGGTGGAGCTGTTCGGCCTGGTGCTGTACGCCATGTACACGTCCATCGCGCCGGCCATCATGTCCGAGCAGTTCCCCACCAGCGTGCGCGCCGTCGGCATCGGCACGCCCTACAACTTGGTCGTGGCGCTGCTGGGCGGCACCACCCCCTACCTGCTGACCTGGCTGCAGAGCCAGGGCATGGAACGCTGGTTCTTCTACTACGTGCTGGCCGGCGCCGTGATCACGCTGATCACCTTCATCCGCATGCCCGAGACGGTCGGCCAGAAGCTCCGCTAAGGCCCGCCCGACGCCGCCCTCCGCGCGGCGCGTCCCCGCGCTTTCCGGCACCGCAAGGTCCGGAAAGCCGTTTCATTTTCAGGAAGCCCCATGTCCGCACCCGCTACCGCCCTGCACTTCCAAGACGCCCTCGGCATCGGCCGCGCCATCCGTCAGGGAACGCTGACGTCGCGCCAGGCCGCCACGCACTTCCTGGACCGCATCGAGCGCGCCGGCGCGCTCAACGCCTACAGCGTGGTCACGGCCGAGCGCGCGCTGGCGCAGGCGGACGCCGCCGACCGGCTGCTGGCCGCGGGCATCGTGCTGGGCCCGCTGCACGGCGTGCCGGTGGCTGTGAAGGACAGCGTGCAATGGGAAGGCACCGAAGCCACGCTGGGCTCGCAGGCGCGCGCCGGCCAGATCAGCGCCGACACCGCCCAGGCGCTGCGCGCGCTGGCCGCGCACGGCATGGTGATCCTGGGCAAGACGCGCATGACCGAATTCGCGTTCGGGCTGTCCGGCCAGAACGGCACGCAAGGCACCGCACGCAACCCCTGGGACGCCGTTCAGGCCCGCGCGCCGGGCGGCTCGTCCAGCGGCGCGGCCGTGGCCGTGGCCGCGGGACTGGCGCCGATCGCGCTGGGCGGTGACACCGGCGGCTCCGTGCGCGCGCCGGCGGCGCTGAACGGACTGGTCGGCTACAAGCCGTCGACCGGCCTGATCAGCCGCGCCGGCAGCCTGCCGCTGTCGGACACGCTGGACGTGCTCGGCCCCATCGCCCGCAATGTCGCCGACGCGCGCGCGCTGGCCGTGCTGCTGTCCGGCCCCGACGTCGACGACGCCGCCACGCTGGCGCTGCCCCCGGGCTGCGTGACCGCGCTGCGCCATCCCGAAACGCGCGCCCCCGGCCCGCTGGCCGTGCTGGCGCCCGAGGCCTGGCCCGCCGCGCTGGGCGAGGCCAGCCTCGCGCTGTGGCGCCACACGCTGGACCAACTGGCCGCCGCCGGCTACACGCCCCAGACCTGGACGCCCCCGCCCGGCCTGTCCTTCGACCGCATGGCCGAGGACAACTCGCTGGTGCTGGCCTACGAGGCCTACCGCTACTACGGCGCGCTGGCCGAAGACCCCACCCAACCCCTCTGGACCGTGGTGCGCTCGCGCATCGCGGCCGGCGGCCGCATCCGCCAGGCCGACTACGAGGCCGCCCTGCAACGCCGCGACGCCGACATGGCCGCCTACGCCCGCGCCATGCAGGGC
>NZ_JAGTJY010000164.1:0-14584 GCF_018195695.1 Achromobacter sp. Marseille-Q0513
CCATCCTCAACTGGGAGACGTTCAACGTCGGCCGTGACACCACGCTGCAATTCAAACAGGGCGCGGCGGACGCGGTCCTGAATCGCGTCGTCGGCGCGTCGGCCCGGCCCAGCGAGATCCACGGCGCCATCAAGGCCGACGGCACCGTGTTGGTGGTGAACCAGAACGGCGTGATCTTCAGCGGCACCAGCCAGGTCAACGCGCGCAACCTGGTGGCGGCTGCCGCCACCATCACCGATCAGCAGTTCCGCGACAAGGGCATCCATGCCGATGCCGAAGGCACGCAGCCTACGTTCAAGGACGCGCTGGGCAAGATTGAGCTACGGCCGGGCGCGAGCCTCGCCACGCACGAGCCGGGCAGCGCCACGCGCGGCGGCGGCTACGTGCTGCTGCTGGGCAGCGAGGTCCACAACGCCGGCCAGATCGCGACGCCGCGCGGGCAGACCGTGCTGGCGGCGGGTGACGATTTCTACATTCGCAAGGGCTACGGCACCGACGGCAACGTCAAGTCGACGACCACCGGCAACGAGGTCGGCGTCACCGTCAGGGCCGGCAGCGCGGCAGGGCTGGTGCGCAACAGCGGGCTGATCAGCGCCACCACCGGCGACATCACGCTGGCCGGTCGCCAGGTGCGGCAGGACGGCGTGCTGGTCGCCAGCACCGACATCGGTGCGCGCGGCGCCATCCACCTGCTGAACCGCGCCAGCGATGCGAGCGGCAGCGTGGCGCTGGGCGAGGGCAGCGTTACCGCCGTGGTACTGGAATCGTCGGCGCTCACCGGCCTGGACGGCCAGCGGGACGCGGCGCTGAAGGCCTTGGACGGTCAGGCGACCAACAAGACGGGCGGCGCATACGACCACCTGAGCACCGTGGCCGACCGGCGCGACCTGTCGCGCATCGAGGTGGTGACGGGCGGGCAGGCGCTGTTCGCGGGCGGCTCGACCACCGTGGCGACCGGCGGGCAGATCGCGGTGTCGGCGGGCCGGCAGGCGCTGTTGCAGTCTGGGGCGGCGCTGGACGTGGCGGGCGCGATCGGCGTGCAGGTGGCGATGGAGTCCAACAGCGTCCGGATCGACGTGCAGGGCAACGAGCAGCGCGACTCGCCTGTCAATCGCGACAGCAAGAACCTGAACAACAGCGAAGTATGGGTGGACCGGCGCACGCTGGTGAAGGTGGCCGCGGGCGTGAACGGCTACCAGAACGAACGCTGGTACACGGCGGGCGGCTTGCTGGAGGTGGGCGGCTATCTGGCGACCAGCGGGCGCGGGGCGGGCGAGTGGCTGGCGCAGGGCGGCACGGCGACGTTCACGGGCGGCGAGCTGGTCACGCGGGCCGGCTCGGATATCAACCTGTCGGGCGGCACGCTGGACGTGCGGGACGGCTACATCCGCCAGAGCTGGCTGCGCGGCGCGGACGGCCGCCTGTACGAGCTGTCGCGCGCGCCCGGCGACCTGCTCTACACCGGCCTGTACAAAGGCTTCGAGCAGACGCATGCGCGCTGGGGCGAGCGGGCCACGCGCACCTTCTACAACCCGTTGATCGCGCCGCGCCAGCGCTACGAGACCGGCTACACGGTGGGACGCGACGCGGGACAACTGCTGGTGTCCACGGAACGCGCGGCCCTGCAGGGCGCGTTGACGGGAGAGGTCTACCAGGGGGCGCGCCAGACCGATGCGCCGCAGCGCGACATGGAAGGCTTCTATCAATCACAGACCGCGGCGGCGCGACGCGGACAACTGGTCGTGGGCCAGTATCTGCCGCGTTTCGATACGGTGACGGGCCGTCTTGCCTGGGGCTTGTCCGGCATCAGCCGGCAGGTGACGGTCGGGCAGGCTGACGCGGCGGACGGCGAGATCGTGCTGGATGCCGCCTGGCTGAATCAGGCGGGACTGGGCGCTCTGAGGCTGGCGGGCACGGAGCGCGTGGTCGTGCAGCAGGCGCTGCGGCTGGCGCCTGGGGGCGAGGCCGTGCTGTACGCGCCCTGGGTCGCCATTGACGCGGACCTGTCGGCGCCGGGCGGCCGCATCCAGGCCGGCAATGTGCTCAAGCAGATGGGCGCCTACACCGGCCGCATCGAGGAGGGCGTGGCCAATCCGGCCGCCGGCAAGCCGGTGGGCGTGCGCGTGGGCGCGCGGGTGGATGCTGGCGGCCTGTGGACCAACCTGGCGCTGACGCCGCAAGATTCGGCGCTGATGGCCTGGCGTCACGGCGGCTCGGTCGCGCTGCGCAGCAGCGGCGACGTGTCGCTCACGCAGTCCGGATCGATCAATGTGTCCAGCGGCGCGGGCAGGTCCTGGGCGGGTGTTCTGCGCGGCGGCAAGGGCGGCGACGTCACGCTGGCGGCCAACGCCTTGGGCAACGCCACGGGCGGCGTGCTGACCGTGGCGGGCGAGATCGCCGGCTATGGGGTGGACGGCGGCGGCAAGCTGTTGCTGCAGGCCGAACGGGTCAGCGTGGGCCGTGGGCGCCAGGCCGTCGCGCCGGGCGTGTCGGTGCTGGACGAAGGCTTCTTCGCCAGCGGCTTCTCGCAATACGAAGTGGCCGGCGTGCGCGGCCTGGAGGTCGTCGAAGGCGCCCGCGTGCGCGTGACCATGCCGGTGTTGCGCTATACGGCGCAGGCGCTGAATGCGTCGGACCGGAATGCGGCGCTGGAAACCTGGACGCCGCCGCTGTACCAGGACGATCCGCTCAAGCGCGTGTTGACGCAGCGCCTGGGCGCGGACCTGACGCTGCGTACCGGAGCCATCTATTCGCCCGAGGATGACCGGGCGACGGCGCAACTGACGCTGGCGCGCGGCGCGTCGATCGAGGTGGATCCGCGCCAGGCCATCGCCTTGCGCGGCGCAGGCCAGATCACCCTGGACGGCGTCTTGCGCGCGCCCGGAGGCTCGCTGCGCATCGACCAGCCGCCGGTGGCCCTGAGCGAAAACCGCGGCGACGGTAGCGGTCACAAGCGTTCGCTGTGGGTGGGCGGTGGCGCGGTGCTGGATGTGGCCGGACGCGCGGCCGTGGCCCTGGATGCGCAGGGGCGGCGATACGGCTGGGTGGATGCGGGCGGCGCCATCGTCATCGGCGGCGAGATCAATACCGCCAAGGGCTCGGCCACGTCGGTGGATGCCTTCGTGGTGCTGCGCCCCGGCTCGCTGCTGGAAGCGTCCGGCGCGTTCGCGATCCTGGATCTGCCGCAGGGCGGCAGCGTCGGCGTCGCCAGCGCCGGGGGATCGATTTCGCTCAGCTCCTACGACGGGCTGTACCTGGATGGCACGCTGCGCGCCCGCGCGGGCGGGGCCGGCGCGGCCGGCGGCGTGCTGTCGGTGGCGCTGGAAACGCCCGTCTACGCAAACACCAGCGTCGATCTGGTGCGGGTGCAGCGCGAGCTGCTGATCCGTCAGCAGGCGGCGGCCAGCCTGCCCGACGTCGCCGATCCGCAGGCGGCGCGGCCCTTGCTGCGCTACGGCCACGGCGAGCTGGCGCTGGACCGCTACCAGGACAGCGGTTTTGGCACCCTCAATGTGCTGGCCAATGGATTCATCAGCGCCAGCGGCGCGGTCGACCTGCGGGCCAGCCAGGCCGTCCGCCTGTTCGCCGGCGCGTTCACGGTGGCCGAGGGCGCGCCGCCGGATACCCGGTTCGGCGTCAGCGCGCCCTATGTGCTGCTGGCGCAGACCGACCGTCCCAACGCGGACTTCCTGGTGCTGCCCGCCGTGCATGGCGGCCTGTCGAAGCAGGACCCGACCGGCGTGTTCGCGGTGCACGGGAACACGGTGGATGTGCGCGACCGGGTCAGCTTCGGCGCCAACGGCTATTTCCTGCTACAGGGCAGGGTGCTGCGCACCGTGGACGGCCGAGGCTACGGCAACGTCAGCCTGGCCGCCGACGGTGACTTGCGCTTCCTGCGCGGCGCCGTGAGCGACGGCATGACGATACTGGCGACGCCGGGATCCGTGGCGCTGGCCGGCGCGCGCATCTACCCCGAGACGCAAGCCCGGGCCGTGGTGGAAGCGGGCTACTACGGCAAGCGCCAGCCGCTGGCGCTGTCCCGCGTGGGCGCGGACGAGTCGGCGCCCTATTCGGCCTTCGGCGAGCTGACCCTCACCGCGTCGCGCATCGATCACGGCGCGGCGCTGTGGGCGCCGTTGGGCAATCTTTCGCTCAACGCCGAGCAACTGAGCTTGCGGCCGGGCAGCCTGACGTCGGTCAGCGCACGCGGACTGGTGATGCCCTATGGCGGCACCGTGGATGGCGTGGCCTATGCGTATGGCGGCAAGCCGATGCTGTCGAACCGGCCGGGCGATTACGGCAAGATCGCGCTGTCCGGCAATCTGGACGCGGCGCCGGGCTCGCAAATCGATCTGTCGGGCGGCGGCGAGCTGCTGGGCGCGGCGTTCGTCAGCGGCCGTGGCGGCTCCAGCGATGCGCGCTACACGCCGCTGATGCGGATCGATCCGTCGGGCGGCGGGTTCAGCCTGCCCGGTTTGGCGACCAATCCGGTCTACGCCGTCGTGCCGGGCGCGCAGGCGACGGTCGCGCCAACGGCCGCCGAGGCCGGCGAGGGCGCGCCGCTGATCGGCCGGCAGATCCAGATCGGGGCGGGCGTGCCGGGCCTGTCGGCGGGCACCTACACGCTGATGCCGGCCAGCTATGCCTTGCTGCCGGGCGCGTTCCGGGTCGAGATCGACGGCCGCGTCGCGCCGGCCAGCGTTGTCCCCGGCCAACCCGCGCTGGCCATGCGCAACGGCTCCTGGAGCCTGCCGGCGTCCTTCTCCGTGGCCGGCACGGCCATACGCGACGCGTTGCCGTCGCAGGTGATCGTCACGCCCGCGCAGACGCTGCGCCGCTATTCCCAGTACAACGAGACGTCCTACGCGCGCTACGTGCTGGAGGACGCGCAGCGTCGCGGCATGCCACGGGCGATGCTGGAGCGCGACGCCAAGCTGCTGTCCATCGACGTGGGCGTGGATGGCCGGCTCGACTTCCAGGGCCGGGCCGATTTCCGGCCGGCCGAAGGCGGGCGCGGCGGCGAGCTGGCGCTGCGCGGCAGCGCGATCGAGGTGCTGGCCGACGGCGCGGCCGCCACGCCCGGCATGAGCAGTTATTACGCCAGCACGCTCAATGGCTTCGGCGCGTCGCGCATCAGCGTGGGCGGCCTGGCTCGCAGCTCCCCGACGGGAGGCGCCAATGTGCTGACGTTCGCGTCGCAGGCGCGCAGCGTCACGTTGCGGGATGGCGCGCTGCTGCGCGCGCCGCAGGTGTTCGTGTCGGCGGGCAGCATCACGCTGGAGGCGGGCGCCGCCATCGATACGATCGGCGCGGGCCGCGCCTACTACGACAGCGCCGAAGGCTACCTGTACAGCCCCGGCCGCAGCGCCGTGCTGGCTCTGTCCAACGGTCTGATCACCATGCTGCCGCCGGACGCGCCCCAAGGACCCGAGGGCAATCCGCCGGGGGCGATAGAGATCGGCGCCTGCGCCGGCCTGTGCGCCCGGCCTGCCCGGCTCTACACCGAGGGCACGCTGGCCGCGGCCACCGATGGCCGCTTCATCCTGGGCGACCAGGCCCGCTATGGCGCGCGTCAGCTGGCGCTGTCGGTGAGCGCCGTCAACGCGGGCAGCGCGCAGGCGCTGGCCGCCGCCGCGGCGCGCGGCGCGCTGCCGGCGGGCATGACCTTGAACCAGGGGCTGCTGGACCGGCTGCTCGCGGGCGATGCGGATTTCGGCGCGCCGGCGCTGGAAGTGCTGACGCTGACGGTCAGGGACTCGGTCAACTTCTACGAAACGGTGGACCTGAGCGCCGCCGCGACGCCCTCGGGCAAGCCCTTGGGTCGCCTTGAACTGAACGCGCCGGCCATCTACGGCTATGGCGCGGCGGGCGACCGGGCCACGCTGCGCGCGCAGACCCTGATCTGGGGCGGCGGCGGCGCGCCGACAGCCGTGATCGCGCAGGGCGCGGGAACGGGCCAGGGGACGCTGGATCTCATCGCCGACCGCATCGAGTTCGGCTACGGGCCCGCGGGCCAGCCGGACGGCACGGCCGCGCCGCAGCGCATGGCGCTCGGTTTCGCCACCGTCAACCTGAACGCGGCGCAGCGCATCACCGCCAATCACCGGGGCAGCCTGTCGGTGTACCAGTCGCAAGGCGCCTACGTCGAAGGAAGCGGCTACGCTTACCAGGGCGGCAATCTCAATCTGTACACGCCGCTGATCACCGGCGAGGCCGGTTCGATCCATCGCATCAAGGCCGGCGGCGCCATCGTCGCGAGCCGGCCCGCGGGCGCCGCCACGGCGGCCCCGGCGGCCACGGTCGCCGGCGGCGCGGAATGGGTCCTGGATGGCGACAGCGTGCGCATCGACACCGCCGTGGCCTTGCCCAGCGGCAAGCTGACGCTGGCAGCGCAGCGCGGCCTGGTCCTGGGCGATGGCGCGCGCCTGGACCTGGCCGGACGCAAGACCGATTTCCATGATGTCAGCAAGTACGGCTGGGGCGGCGAGCTGCGCCTGGAAAGCCGGCAGGGCGACATTCTGCAGGCGCCGGGCAGCCTCATCGACCTGTCCGCCAGCAACAACCGCGCCGGCAGCCTGACCGCGATCGCGCTGGATCCGCTGGCGGGCCGGGTGGATCTGCTGGGCGCCATTCAGGGCCAGGCTTCCGGGCGCTACGATGCCGGCGGCACCCTGGTGCCCTACGCCGCCGGCGGCGTCGACATTCGCGCGCAGCGTCTGGACTTCGCGGCCCTGAACCAGCGCCTGAACGCGGGCGGCGTCTTCGGCTCGCGCAGCTTCCAGATCAAGCAGGGCGACCTGACGGTCGGCGATGAAGTGCGGGCGCGCCAGGTGAACATTTCGCTGGACGGTGGCCGCCTGATCGTGGCCGGCCGCATCGACGCCAGCGGCGAGGGCGTGGGCAGCATCCGGCTGGCAGCGGCCCAGGGCTTGCGCCTCGCCGCCGGCGCGGCGCTGGACGCGCATGGCAGCGTGCCGCGCCTGGACAGCTATGGCCAGCCGATAGACGCGCCGAACCGGGCGCTCATCGAACTCAATTCCGGCGCCGGTCGCCTGCAGTTGGACGCGGGCGCCAGCTTCGACCTGCGCGCGGGGGCTGAAGCGCCTGGCGGCGCTCTCGGGCTGGGCAGCATGGAGCTGAACGCGCCGCGCCTGGGCGGCCTGATCGCGGGCGACATCGATATCGATGCCAGCGGCGCCCTGTCGATCCGTGGCGCCCGAAGCGTGGCGGTCAATGGCATGGCCATCTATCGCGATGCGCGCACCGAGACGGATCCGGCGAATGGCGCCAAGTGGCAGGTCATCGACCAGGACTACCTGGACCGCATTCATGACGACAGCCGCAAGTTCGTCGACGCGGCGCTGGCCAATGCCGGCCTGAGGCGCGGCAAGCTGGCGGGCCTGCTGCCCTACGCGGACGCGCTGCACCTGCGCCCCGGCGTGGAGATCCGCAGCGCCTCTGCAGACGGCGATCTGGTGGTGCAGGGGGATCTGGACCTGTCGCGCTACCGCTATGCGAGCCTGAATCCGCGCGCGCCGCTCACCGGCATCTATGGATCCGGCGAAGTGGGCAGCCTGGCGATCCGGGCCGGCGGCAATCTGGAGATCAACGGCAGCATCAACGACGGTTTCGCGCCGCCTCCCGTCACGCCCGACGACTCGGGCTGGCTGCTGTTGTCCGGCGTGCAGCCGTATCGTGGCGACCCGGTGGTGCCCGATATCGGCGTGTCGCTGGCGCAAGGCACGACTTTCCCGTCGGGGGCCATGCTCAATTTCGAACTGCCGCTGTCGCAGACGCAGTTCGCGGCGGGCACCGTGTTGCCGGTGGCGGGCACCCTGGCGCAGCCGCTGACGCTGCCGGCGGGCACCGTCCTGGCGGCCGCCGTGCACGATGCCCACGGCGCGCTGCTGTATCCGGCCGGCGCGCTGCTGGCGCAGGCCGTCACGCTGCCGGCCGACGCGCGCCTGGGCGCCGGCAGCGTGCTTGCGGCGACGGCAACGCTGGCGCCGCTGCGCTGGCCTGCCGGCGTGGCGCTGCCGCGCGCGTTGACGGACGACGGCAAGCCGTCCCCGCTGGTGCTGGCCGGCAAGCTGAACCTGCCGCGCGGCGCGCACCTGCCGTCCGGCACCGACGTCAAGTTGCCCGACGGCGCGAGCATGGTCGAGCTGCGCGCGGACAAGGCCGGCACGCAGGGACGCAACTGGGCGCTGGCGGCAATGCTGCCCGCGGGCTCGCAATCGTGGGGCTTGCGGCTGGTCGGCGGCGCCGACCTGGCGGCCGCCGATCCGCGCGCCGTCGGTGTCGACCCGCGCGCCGGTCATGTGGTGCTGGCCGACTCGCACTATGCCGCGCGCGTCGTGGACAACATCAAGATCATGATCACGGAAGAGGGCGAGCAGATGGGCATCGGCCCGCGCGGGACCGAGGTGCCCGAGCCCTTTCTCGGCGTGTGCGAATGGGTGCCGGAGGCCTGCGAGACCGTGGCGATCAAGCGCGAGGTCAAGGTGTGGTCGCAGGCCGCGCAGGACAGCCAGCCGGACCGCATTGCCGGGACCGACGTGCCCAAGGGCGCGCTGGCCGTCTGCGATCTCAACCCGGCGTTTTGCGACATCCGGCTGGAAATCACCAAGACCGCGAGCGTGCTGGGACAGAACTACAGCGTGCTGCGCACGGGCACGGGCGACCTGGACGTGGCCGCGGCGGGCGATGTGCGGCTGGCGTCGCCCTACGGCGTCTACACGGCGGGCACCGAGTCGGTGGACATGGGTCCGGCCTACCGGCAGGCGCGCGGCGTGGTGCCGGGCCAGGGCACGGTGCTGGGCAGCGAGGGCGGCGACTACGAAAGATTCGTCGACGGCGGCGGCGCGAGCCTGGCGCGGGTCTGGTATCCGGAGCGCGGCGGCAATCTGTCGGTGACGGCCGGCGGCAATCTCAACGGCGTGTCGATCGCCCCGGCCTGGAGCAGCCAGAATCGCGAGGCGCTGTCCAGCGCCAGCATCGCCAACTGGCTGTGGCGGCAGGGCGGCGGCGATACGCCGTCCGGTCCCGCCGCGGTGCCCGTGGCCTGGGGCATCAATTTCGGCACCTATGTGCGCCCGCCTTTCGACAATGGCTCGTCGGCGGTGAATGCCTATGTGCCCCATCTGGTGGGCTTCACCGGTTTCGGCACGCTGGGCGGCGGCAACGTCGCCATCTCGGTCGGCGGCGATGCCGGCACGCTGCAATCGCAGGCGGACACGGCCGAAAGCGCGCGCCGCAGCCAGGGGCTGACCGTGGCGGTGGGCGGCAGCGGCCGCATGACGGCGGACGGCCGGCTGGTGCTGACGGGCGGCGGCGACATCGATTTTCGCGTGGGCGGCGGCTACAACGCCGACCTGGAGGCGCGCGGCTACAACGACATAGACAAGAAGAGCCGCGCCATGAACCGCCATGCATTGGACGGCGTATTGGCGAACCTGCGCGGCAACGTGCAGCTCAGCGCGGCCTCGCTCGGCGGCATCGCGCTGTCCTATGGCGCCACTTCCCTGTCGCGCGATCCGCTCGATTCCCGCGCGCCGGATCCCCTGTCTTCGTCCATGGCATCGGCCACCGGCGGACTGGTGCTGGCGCCGGGCGACGCCACCGTCAATCTGAATACGCGCGGCGATCTGGTGCTGGGCGCGGTGGTGGATCCCGGCCGCGTGGTGCCGTTTGCGACCCGGCCCTATCTCGATACGACGGGCCTGCTGGCGCGGGGCGGCGGCATCTCATGGTTCACGCTCTGGACCGGCCGCAGCGCCATTGACCTGCACTCGGCGGGCGGCAATCTCACGCCAGGCAGCGCGGCGACCGAAATCGACGGCAGCGGCATCGCGACGGGGCTGGACATCTCGCCCACGGACGGGCGCTATATCTATCCGCCCATCCTGCGCGCCGTGGCGGCGGGCGGCAGCATGTACTACGGCCAGTCGGCCCGCGCCGGGATGTCGCATCGCTACGATGCATCGCTCTACGGCATCGTGCTGATGCCGTCGGACCGGGGGCAGCTGGAATTGCTGGCGTCCGGCTCGATTTACGCCGGCGGCTATTCGATCACGCCGTCCGGCGCGTCGGAGAGCGCGCTGGCGACGCCGCAGCGGCCTGCCTTTGCCGGGGTCGCGCGCAACGGGATCCGTTCCAGCAACCAGTCCGTGGATGGCATCGTCGCGACGACGCGGCGCCTGCCGCTGTTCTCCTTCGGCGTCGACAGCGTGGCGGCGCAGTCCGCGCCGCGCGAGCCGGTGCGCATCTATGCCGGGCAGGATCTGGTCGGCGTGCGCAGCGGCGCTGTCTACAGCTATACGGCCACCACGCGCGACAGCCAGGTCTGGTATGTGGGCGCCGCGCCGGTGCGCATGCTGGCCGGACGCGATATCGTCAACAGCGGCACGGCTCCCGGTCAGGACATGTCCTTGCCGGGCGATCTGAGCCGCAACTCGGGCGGCGGCTACGCGGGCTCGGCGAGCGGCAATCTGTTCGTGCATGCGAGCCTTTCGGATGTGTCGCTGGTGCAGGCCGGCCGCGACATTCTCCACAGCAGCTTCATGGTCGCGGGTCCGGGCGTGATGGAGATATCGGCCGGCCGCAACCTGTTGATGGAAGACAAGGCCAGCGTGGTCAGCCTGGGGCCCGTGGCGCCTGGCGACACGCGCGCCGGCGCCGCCGTCGCGCTGCAGGCCGGCGCAGGCGCGCGAGGGGCGGACTATGCGGGCTTCCTCGCGCGCTATCTGGGCGACAAGACCGCCGATCCGGCGCGTCCGCTGCTCGATCAGGGCCTGCCCTTCAAGACCTACGAAGCCGAGCTGCTGCTGTGGCTGACCCAGCGCTACGGCTACGCCGGCGACGCAGCCGAGGCGCGCGCCTACTTCGCGGCGCTGCCGGCGGAACAGCAGCGCGTCTTTGCCCGGCAGGTCTATTTCGCCGAGCTGCGCAATAGCGGCCGCGAATACAACGGCAAGCTGGCCGCGCGCGAGGGCAGCTATCTGCGCGGACGCCAGGCCATCGCCGCCTTGTTCCCCGACCACGATGCGCAGGGCGCGCCCCTGCGCTATGACGGTGGCATTACGCTCTACGGCGGCGCGGGCGTGCAGACCCGCGCCGGCGGGGACATCCAGGCGCTGACGCCGGGCGGCGCGCAGGTCTTCGGCGTCGAGGGCCTGGCGCCGCCGTCCAGCGCCGGTGTCGTGACCCAGGGCAGCGGCGACATCCAGCTCTACGCGCGCGACAGCATCCTGCTGGGGCAGAGCCGGATCATGACGACGTTCGGCGGCGGCATCCTGGCCTGGTCGGCCGAGGGCGACATCAACGCCGGCCGGGGCGCCAAGACCACGGTGGTGTACACCCCACCACGGCGGATCTATGACGCGGTCGGCAACGTGGCGCTGTCGCCGAACGCGCCGAGTTCTGGCGCGGGCATCGCGACGCTGGCGCCGATCGCGGAGGTGCCGGCCGGCGACGTGGACCTGTACGCGCCGCTGGGGACCATCGATGCGGGCGAGGCGGGGATCCGGGTGTCGGGCAACATCAACATCGCGGCGCTGCACGTGGTGAACGCGGCCAACATCCAGGTCAAGGGCGAGAGCAGCGGCATTCCGGCGGCGGCGACGGTCAACACCGGCGCGCTGGCGTCGGCCAGCGCGGCGTCCTCGGCGGCGGCCGGGGCGGCGCAGGAATCGGTGCAGCGCGCCCAGCAGCAGTCGCGCCAGAACCTGCCGTCGGTCATCAGCGTGCAGATCCTGGGCTATGGCGACGAACCGGCTGCCGCCGCGCCCTCGGCCCAGCCGCGCGCGGCGGCGCCCGCCGGCTCGCGCTACGACTCGGCCAGCGCGGTGCAGATATTGGGAGCCGGCGCGCTGGAACCGGGCGAGATGCGCGGCCTGACGGAACAGGAGCGCGCCAAGCTGTCGATGTGACGGCGGCGTGGCGGTCGGGCGGCGGCGGCTTGAACCGCCGTCACCCTTCCGTCATGCGGCGCCGCTACCATGCCGCTTCTTTCCCGCGTCCGCGCCCTGTTCCGGACGCGGTCGCCGCCCTTTCAAGTACCGGAGTGTTATGACTGTCACGCAGGCGACCGGGGCAGCCCGGGCGCTGGCCTGGCGGCTGGCGCTGGGCCGGGCCGCGCTCGGCCTGTTCGCGCTGGGCCTGTGCGCGCCGGCGCCGGGCCGGGCCGCCGAGTCCGGGCGGCTGCGCTTCGACATCGCGGCCCAGCCGCTGGATGCCGCGCTTGCCGCCTATGCGCAGACCACCGGCATGGCCGTGCTGGTGGCCAGCCGAGTCACCGCGGGCAGGCGCGCGGCGGCGGTGCAGGGTTGGTACGCGCCGCAAGACGCGCTGAGCCGTCTGCTGGCGGGCACCGGCCTGCAGGCGCGCTACTCCAGCGCCACGGCCTTCACGTTGGTGGAACCCGCGGCGCGGCCGTCCGGGCCGGACGGCGATCGTCCGGCGACGGTGCCGCTGGCCTACGCGGGCGTGTTGCAGCGCACCGTCACGCGCGCGCTGTGTCAGTGGCGCGGCGCGGAGTTCGGCCGCTACCGGGCCGCTTTGCAGCTCTGGATCGGCCGCAACGGCGTCGTCGGCCGCGCCGCGCTGCTCACGGGCACGGGCGACGCGCAGCGCGACGCGGCGCTGACTGGACTGATGACCGGCCTGGTGATGGACGCGCCGCCGCCCGCCGGGCTGCCGCAGCCGGTGCTCATCCGCCTGGCGCCGCGCGCCGACGCGGCCGCGGACTGCCGGCACGTGGCCGGAGGCTGACGCCTGTGTCCGCGCCGTCCGCCAGCCTGCGCGAGCTGTTTCTCGCCAAATACCAGGACTTCCGCAAGCGCCTGCGCATCCGGCTGGGCTCGGAAGACCTGGCCAACGAAGCCATGCAGGAAACCTGGCTGCGCGTCGAGAGCATGCCCGATGCCGCGCCGGTGGAGTATCCGGCGGCCTATCTGTTCAAGATCGCGGTCAACGTCGCCGAAGACCAGCGCCGTGGCAGCGCGCGCCTGCTCTCCATGGACGAACTGGACGAGCTGTACGAGCTGGCCGACGAGGCGGCGGGACCCGTCCGCGAGGTCGAGGGGCGCCAGCAGCTGGCGGCGCTGGAGGCGGCGCTGGCGGAATTGCCGCGCCGGCGCCAGGCCATCGTGATCGCCGCGCGGGTCGACGAGGTGCCGCACCGCGAGATCGCCGAGCGCTTCGGCATCTCGGTGCGCACGGTGGAGAAGGAACTGCGCGCCGGCCTGGAGCATTGCTGCCGGAAACTGGAAAAAGAGTATGTCCAACGCTTCGGTCCCGGGGCCGGCAAATCGTCTTAGGGATATGGCGGCCATGTTCACTCGCAAGAATCCCCAGCTGGCGCTGCGCCGCGAGGCCCAGGCCTGGGTGCTGCGGCTGGCGTCCGGGCAGGCCACCGAGGCCGATGGCGCGGCGTTCCGGCAGTGGTGCGGACAGAGCGCCGAGCATGCGCGCGCCTTCAAGGAGACCCGCGCCGCCTGGCAGGCGCTGCAGCCGGCCGCCCGGCGCGCGCACGCCGAGCAGATGGCGCGCGCGCGGGCCAGGGCGCCGGGGCGGCGCGCCTTCCTGGGCGGTGCGCTGGCGGCCTGCGGCGCCTATCTGGCGTTCCGGCCGCCGCTGGACCTGTGGCCGGCGGTGAGCGAGCTGGCCGCCGACTATCGCAGCGGCGCCGGCGAACAGCGCGAGGTGGCGCTGGGCGAGGACGCCACCGTGCAGATGAACACGCGCACCCGCATCAACGTATCCGCGCAGGCGCGGGGCGAACGGGTGGACCTGCTGGCCGGCGAGGTCGAGCTGCGCGCCGGCGCGCGACCGGTCAGCTTGTCGGCGGGCGCCGGCAGCGTGACGGTGCGCGACGCCTGCGTCAACGTGCGCTACACGGACGCCCAGGTGCGCGTGACCTGCCTGGAAGGCGTGGCGCGAGTGCAGGGGCCGGGCGGCGAGCTGGCGCTGGCCGCGCCACGGCAGGTGCTGCTGGGCGCGGACGGCCTGGGCGCGCCGCGCGACGCCGACCTGGCCGCCATCAGCGGCTGGCGGCGCGGCGTGCTGGAGTTCAACGACGTGCCGCTGGCGCAGGTCGTGGACGAGATCAACCGCCACCGCGCGGGCCGCATCCTGCTGATGGGCGACCGGCTGGCCGGCAGCCGGGTACAGGCCCGTTTCCCGCTGGACCAGCTGGCCGACGCGGCGCTGCTGATACGCGATGTGTACGGCGCGCAGGTGACGACGCTGCCGGGCGGCATCGTGCTGCTGAGCTGAGGCCGGCGCCGCGACGCGGGCGGCGGGCGTCGATTGTGAATTTTTTATGAAAACCTGCGGTCGATGACGCCTGCGCGGGTCTAGGCACCCATGCGCAGCCCGGCCACGGAGCCCGGCGCTGCTGAAGCCAGATCCGACTCCATGAAGGAAGCCGTCATGTCCAGCCGTTCCCATGCCCCCGTCACCCGTCACTCGCGGCGGGACCGCCAGCCGCCGTCGTGGCGGCCGACGCCCTTGTCGCAGGCGGTGGCCGCGCTGCTGATCGCGGGCGGCGCGGCGGGCGCGGCGCAAGCGCAGTCGCGGGCCT
>NZ_JAGTJY010000165.1:0-14324 GCF_018195695.1 Achromobacter sp. Marseille-Q0513
ACCCGCATCATCGGGTCCATCGCGCTGTCCACGGCGGTGTTCATGAACGTGCTGGACACCTCGATCGCCAACGTGTCCATTCCCACCATCTCGGGCGACCTGGGCGTGAGCACCAGCCAAGGCACCTGGGTGATCACGTCCTTCGCGGTGGCCAATGCCATCACGGTGCCCCTGACCGGCTGGCTCACGCAGCGCTTCGGCCAGGTGCGGCTGTTCCTGATGTCGACCTTGCTGTTCGTGCTGGCCTCGTGGCTCTGCGGCTTTTCGCCGTCGCTGGAGGCGCTGATCGCCTTTCGCGTGCTGCAGGGCGCCGTCGCCGGCCCGATGATCCCGCTGTCGCAGGCGCTGATGCTCGCGAGCTTCCCGAAGTCGAAGGCCGGCATGGCGCTGGCGGTCTGGTCCATGACCACGCTGGTGGCGCCGGTGGCCGGGCCCTTGCTGGGCGGCTGGATTTCCGACAACTACACCTGGCCCTGGATCTTCTACATCAACGTGCCGGTCGGCCTGCTGGCCGCCTGGATCAGTTGGCGCATCTACCGCGACCGCGAGTCGCCCACGCGCAAGCTGCCCATCGACAAGCTGGGGCTGATCCTGCTGGTGGTGTGGGTCGGCGCGCTGCAGATCATGCTGGACAAGGGCAAGGAACTGGACTGGTTCGCCAGCCCCACCATCCTGATCCTGGCGGCGGTGGCGGTCGTGGCCTTCGTGTTCTTCCTGATCTGGGAACTGACCGACGCGCACCCCGTGGTGGACCTGCGCCTGTTCAAGGTGCGCAATTTCACCGTCGGCTCGCTGACGCTGGCCGTGGCCTACGGCGTGTTCTTCGGCAACGTGGTGCTGCTGCCGCTCTGGCTGCAAAGCAACATGGGCTACACGGCCACCTACGCCGGCCTGGTCACCGCGCCGGTCGGACTGCTGGCCATCCTGTTGACGCCGGTCGTGGGCAAGATGCTGGCCACCCGGGATCCGCGCCAGATCGTCACCGTGGCCTTCCTGATCTTCGCGCTGGTGTGCTTCATGCGGTCGGGCTTCAATACCCAGACCGACGTGCGCACGCTGATGACGCCGACCATCATCCAGGGCGCGGCCATGGCAGCCTTCTTCGTGCCGCTGACCTCGATCACGCTGTCCAGCATCGAGCCCTGGCGCATCCCGGCGGCGTCGGGCCTGTCGAACTTCCTGCGCCTGACGGCGGGGGCCTTCGGCACCTCGATCGCCACCACGCTATGGGAAAACCGCGCCACGATGCATCACGCGCAGCTGACGGAAATCGCCCGGCCGGGACAAGCGGCCTTCGATCAGACGGTCGGCACGCTGCAGAACGGGCTGGGCGTATCACACGCGCAGGCGCTGACGCTGGTGGACCGGATGATCAACACGCAGGCCTTCACCATGTCCGCGGTGGACGTGTTCTATGGCTCGGCGGTGATTTTCCTGCTGCTGACCGGCCTGGTCTGGTTCGCCCGGCCCAAGTCCGCGAAGGCGGGCGGCGGCGGCGCGGCGGAAGCGGCGGCGGGGGCTCACTAAGCTTGGCTGGCTGCCACCGCATCACTTGAGCATGACCGGATCCGCCCTTGTGGCGGGTCCATTGCCCCGCGAACCGCGAATTGGCGCGTTCCCCACCCGCAGCGTCCGGGGCCAGCGCCAGAACAACGCGCGCTAGACGGTCTCGTTGCGCTCGTTGGAACAGGGTTTGAGCAACTCGCGCCAGTCTTTGCGCTCGATCACGTCCGCCGACAAGGCGCTGACGGAAGACAGATTGAATACCGATAGGCCACGCTCGCGCCAGCGTTGCGCCGCAAAGCGGAAGGACGGCTCGATCACGCCCTTGAAGTGCCGAGCCAATCGGCTGGCCTGCGGAGAATCCCCTTCGGCATAGAAGCGCAGGCCATTGTCCAACGTCAAGTCCAGGCCATGTACGTATACCGTGCGGGCGCCACTCGAAAGCAGCACCTGCAGCGCAGCATAGGCCACGGTATCCGCGTCGAATACGCCTTGGGCCACGTTGAAGCTGAATCCCAGGCCCTGTTCAGCGTCCAGCAGGTGCAGATCCGGACTGACTTGCGCCAGGCGGACCAGCGCCGCCGGCGCAGCGCGCCGCTCGTACGCTCGCTCCACCAGAAGCTCAATGATGCAGATCCGGCAGCGAATCAGATCCTCCGGCACACCTTGAACGATGTACCGCAGCACCTCCGGAGAAACGTACAGCGTCAGATCTCGCCCTACTATCTCACGCACCAGATCGATACGATCTCGCACGAAGTTCTGGTCAATGATGCAGTAGTACTTGAACGGCAGATCAAATTTTCCAGCGAGGGAAATCGCGCCATTCACTCCCATCGCACAGCGTATGTCCATCTGATCGTAGGCAATCTCCGCGACGGAGGGGCCACTCAGAATCAGATGAACGACCTCATCGGCAGAATCGTAGCCCTGCACCAACGGGGTAACAGGCACGGAACGGCCAAAAGCACGGAATCGGCTGATGGCCCCCGAATTGTCACGCCAGATGCGGACGAAAGGCCAGAGATGCCGGTTGTGTCGCTGATTGCGCGAGCGCAATATGCGAAATATCTTGCGCATGAACCAATCCGCCCGGCCACCACCTATGCGACCGGGCGAGACAGGCGTGATCGCATCCTCAATCTTCACGCTCACGCAATCCTTCTATATGAAAAATCAATGCGACGACACCAGTGCTGCGATCGCATCGCCGACTTCGGCAGTGGACGCATTGCCTTGCATGTCCCTCGTTCGGGGACCATCGGCCAGCACCGCTTCGATCGCTCCAACCACAACCGCTGACGCCTCCGGATAGCCCAGGAAATCCAGCATCAGCGCGCCGCTCCAGATCTGGCCGATCGGATTGGCGATGCCCTTGCCGTAGATGTCGGGCGCCGAGCCGTGCACGGGCTCGAACAGGGACGGGAACTTGCGTTCGGGATTCAGGTTGGCCGACGGCGCGATGCCGATGGTGCCCGTGCAGGCCGGCCCCAGGTCCGACAGGATATCGCCGAACAGGTTGGACGCCACCACGACGTCGAACCAGTCAGGGTGCTGCACGAAATGAGCACACAGTATATCGATATGGTACTTGTCCCAGCGCACGTCGGGATAGCTCTTGGCGATATCGGCCACGCGCTCGTCCCACCAGGGCATCGAGATGGAAATGCCGTTGGACTTGGTAGCCGCGGTCAGGTGCTTGCCGCGCTTCTGGGCCAGGTCGAACGCGAACTTCAGCACACGGTCGGCGCCAACACGGGTGAACACGCTTTCCTGGATCACCACCTCGCGCTCGGTGCCCTCGAACAGGCGACCGCCGCTATTGGAGTATTCGCCTTCGGTGTTTTCGCGGACGATGTAGAAATCGATCTCTCCGGGCTTGCGATTGGCCAGCGGCGAAGGCACGCCGGGCATCAGGCGCACCGGACGCAGATTGATGTACTGGTCGAATTCGCGGCGGAACTTGAACAGCGAACCCCACAGCGCCTCGTGGTCGGGCACCGTGGCCGGCCAGCCGATCGAGCCGAAGAAAATCGCTTCGTGCTGGCCGATCTGCGCGCGCCAGTCGTCCGGCATCATCTTGCCGTGCTTGGCGTAATAATCGCAGCTCCAGTCGAAGTGGTCCCACTGGAATCCGATGTCGAATCGCGCCGCGACCGCATCCAGCACTTTCAGGCCTTCGGGCACGACTTCCTTGCCTATGCCGTCTCCCGGAAGCACCGCAATTTTGTGTTTCTTAGCCACCAATTTTTTCCCTTTGATTCTCGGTATATACCGCCCAGGATCATAGGCATAAATTATAGTGGTGCAATACCCCCAGTTACAAAAACCCGGGGGCCTTACAGAGAGGCCGACCGCAAAAATCCCATTTCAGACCATTGCGTGTGACGGCACGTAGTCGTAAGCGGGTACGCGGTCACCCCTCATGACCTCAGCGGCGCCCTTTCGAGCCGAGCAGCGACCCCAGGATGCCTCGGGCCAGTTCCCGGGCGACCGTGCGCACGGTGCTCTTGGCCATGGTCTGGACCACGCCGTCGCGCTTGCCGCCCCGGGGGCCGGTGGATCCGAACAGCACTTCGTTCAAGCCCTGCATGAAGCCGCCTTCCTCGCTGCCCTGCGGCTGCCCGCCAGCGGGCGCTCCGGGCGCGGCGGCGCCGCCGTTTTGACCGACAGGGGCCGACGCCCGGCCCGCCAGCACTTCATAGGCGGATTCGCGGTCAATCGCCTGCTCGTACTTGGCCGACAAGGGATTGGCCCGCCGCAACGCCTGGCGCTCGGCATCGGTGGCCGGCCCGATGCGGCTGGCCGGCGGCACGATCCAGGCGCGCTCGGTGGGCTGGGGCCGCCCCTTGGCGTCCAGCAACGACACCAGGGCCTCGCCGACGCCCAGTTCGGTGATGGCGGCCTCGATATCCAGCCCGGGATTCGGGCGCATGGTCTGCGCCGCGGTCTTGACGGCCTTCTGGTCGCGCGGCGTGAAGGCGCGCAGCGCGTGCTGGACGCGGTTGCCCAGCTGTCCCAGCACCGTATCGGGGATGTCCAGCGGGTTCTGGGTGACGAAATACACCCCGACGCCCTTGGATCGGACCAGGCGGACCACCTGCTCGATCTTGGTCAGCAGGGCCTGTGGCGCATCGGTGAACAGCAGATGGGCCTCGTCGAAGAAGAAGACCAGCTTGGGCTGTTCCATGTCGCCCACTTCCGGCAGCTTCTCGTACAGGTCGCCCAGCAGCCAGAGCAGGAAGATCGCGTACAGGCGCGGCGCCTGCATGAGCTTGTCGGCGGCCAGCACGTTGACGATGCCGCGTCCCTGGGCGTCGGTGCGCATCAGGTCGGCCACATCGAGCATGGGCTCGCCGAAGAATTTCTCGGCGCCCTGCGACTCCAGCGTCAACAGGCTGCGCTGGATCGCGCCCACGCTGGCGGCCGACACATTGCCGTAACGGGTCTTGAGCTCGGCGCTGCGGTCGGCCACGTTCTGCAGCATGGCGCGCAGGTCCTTCAGGTCCAGCAGCAGCTGGCCCTCGTCGTCGGCGACCTTGAACACCAGCGCCAGCACGCCTTCCTGGGTGTCGTTCAGCTCCAGGATGCGCGCCAGCAGCAGCGGTCCCATGTCGGAGATGGTGGCCCGGACCGGCGCGCCCTGCTCGCCGAACACGTCCCACAGCGCCACCGGGCTGGCGGCCCAGGCCGGCTCGGCCAGGCCCAGGTTCTTGAGCCGTTCCTGCAGCTTGGGGCTGGCGGCGCCCGCCTGGGAGACGCCGGTCAGGTCGCCCTTGACGTCGGCCATGAACACCGGCGTGCCGATGCGGGAAAACGATTCCGCCAGCACCTGCAGGGTGACGGTCTTGCCGGTCCCGGTCGCGCCGGTGATGCAGCCATGCCGGTTCGCCAAGGCCGGCAGCAGGGCCAGTTCCGTCTGCGCGTTCTTGGCGATGAGGATGGGGTTGGGCATGGACGACTCCGGACCGGTTGAAACAGATGCCCAAGTGTAGAGCCTGCCGGCGGCCTTGTGCGCGTGGCCGGACGGACACAAGCGGCGGGCGGCCGGGCGCGCGCCCCGCCGGCACGGTAAAATGCTCGCCTTCAAAGACCTTTTATCCTGGAACGCTATGGCCGGACACAGCAAATGGGCCAATATTCAACACCGCAAGGGCCGTCAAGACGCCAAGCGGGGCAAGCTCTGGACCAAGATCATCCGTGAAATCACGGTGGCGGCCCGTGCCGGCGGCCCCGACCCGGACAGCAATCCGCGGCTGCGCATGGCCTGGGACAAGGCGACCGACGCCAACATGCCCAAGGACAACATCCAACGCGCCATCCAGCGCGGCGCCGGCGGCGCCGACGGCGAGGCCTACGAGGAAGTCCGCTACGAAGGCTACGGCATCGGCGGCGCGGCGGTGATCGTCGACTGCATGACCGACAACCGCACCCGCACCGTGGCCGAAGTGCGCCACGCCTTCGCCAAGAACGGCGGCAACCTGGGCCAGGAAGGCTCGGTCGCCTTCATGTTCAAGCATTGCGGCCAGTTCGTGTTCGCCCCCGGCACCCCGGAAGACAAGGTCATGGAAGCCGCCCTGGAAGCGGGCGCCGAGGACGTGACGACCGATGACGAAGGCGTGATCGAGGTGATCAGCGCGCCGGCCGACTACGCCGCCGTGCGCAAGGCCTTCGACGCCGCCGGCCTGAAGGCCGAGATGGACGGCATCGTCATGAAGGCCCTGAATGAAACCGAGCTGGCCGGGGAAGACGCCATCAAGATGCAGAAACTGCTCGACGCCCTGGAAGGCCTGGACGACGTGCAGGAAGTCTATACGACCGTCGTTTTCGACGAAGCGCAGTAAGCCGCAAGCAACCTTCAGAACCACGCAATAATGAAACTCCTGGTAATTGGCTCGGGCGGCCGCGAACATGCCCTCGCATGGCGGCTGGCCCGCTCCCCGCGCGTACACAAGGTCTACGTCGCGCCGGGCAACGGCGGCACGCAGCGCGCCGAGCAGATGGAAAACATCGCGCTCACCAATGCCGAGGAGCTGGCCGATTTCGTCCAGCGCGAAGGCATCGCGCTGACCGTGGTCGGCCCCGAGGCGCCGCTGGCGGCCGGCGTCGTCGACGTGTTCCGCGCGCGCGGCCTGAAGATCTTCGGCCCCACCAAGGCCGCGGCTCAGCTGGAAAGCTCGAAGGACTACGCCAAGGCCTTCATGGTCCGCCACAACATCCCGACGGCGCGCTACGAGACCTTCACCGACCCGGCCCGCGCGCATGCCTACATCGACGCGGAAGGCGCCCCCATCGTCATCAAGGCCGACGGCCTGGCCGCCGGCAAGGGCGTGGTGGTCGCGGCGACGCTGGAAGAGGCCCACGCGGCGGTCGACGCCATGCTGGGCGACGGCTCCATGGGCGAGGCCGGCGCGCGCGTCGTGATCGAGGAATGCCTGGTCGGCGAGGAAGCCAGCTTCATCGTCATGTGCGACGGCCGCAACGTGCTGGCGCTGGCCACCAGCCAGGACCACAAGCGCCTGCAGGACGGCGACCAGGGCCCCAACACCGGCGGCATGGGCGCCTATTCGCCCGCCCCCATCGTCACGCCCGAGCTGCACCACCGCATCATGCGCGAGATCATCCTGCCGACCGTGCAGGGCATGACGCGCGACGGCATCCCGTACACCGGCTTCCTGTACGCCGGCCTGATGATCGCCCCCGGCGATGATCCGGACCGCGCCATCAAGACGCTGGAATTCAACTGCCGCATGGGCGACCCGGAAACCCAGCCCATCATGATGCGCGTCAAGAGCGACCTGCTCGACGCGCTGGAGCACGCGGTAGACGGCACGCTGGACCAGGCCGACATCACCTGGGACCGCCGCACGGCCCTGGGCGTGGTGCTGGCCTCGCACAACTACCCCAATACGCCGCGCACCGGCGACGCCATCAAGGGCCTGCCGGCCGACGCCGAGGACTGCATGGTGTTCCATGCCGCCACGCGCCTGGAAGGCGAGGAAGTCCAGACCACCGGCGGCCGCGTGCTGTGCGTGACGGCGCTGGGCGACTCGGTCAAGATGGCGCGCGACCGCGCGTACGAAGCGATCGACGGCATCCACTTCGACGGCCGCCAGTACCGCAGCGACATCGGCTGGCGCGCGCTCAAGCCCTCCCAGCAGAAAACCGGCCGATGAGCGCCCTGCCCGTCACCGAGGTCCGGGACTACCTGACCGGCCTGCAATCCCGCATCGTCGGCGCGCTGGAAGACGCGGAGGGCGCCGCCTTCCGCAGCGATTCCTGGACCCGCGCCGAAGGCGGCGGCGGGCTGTCGCGCCTGCTCGAGGGCGGCGCGCTGTTCGAGCGCGCCGGCGTGCTGTTCAGCCACGTCAAGGGCTCGCAGTTGCCGCCGTCGGCCAGCGCCCACCGGCCCGAGCTGGCCGGCCGCCCCTGGGAAGCCATGGGCGTGTCCATGGTGCTGCATCCGCGCAACCCCTATGTGCCGACCACGCACATGAACGTGCGCATGTTCCTGGCCGCGGCCCGTCCCGGCCACGACGAAAGCGACGTTTTCTGGTTCGGCGGCGGCATCGACCTGACGCCGTACTACCCGTTCGAGGAAGACGCCCGCCATTTCCACGCAACCTGTCGGGACGCGCTGGCGCCACACGGCGCGGACTACTATCCGCGCTACAAGCGCTGGTGCGACGAGTACTTCTTCCTGAAGCACCGCAACGAGACGCGCGGCGTCGGCGGCATCTTCTACGATGATCTCAACGCGCCCGGCTTCGACGCCTCGTTCGCGCTGACGCGCTCGGTCGGCGACGCCTTCCTGCCGGGCTACATGCCCATCGTCGAACGCCGCCGCGGCCTGGCCTACGGCGAGCGCGAGCGCGACTTCCAGGCCTACCGGCGCGGCCGCTACGTCGAATTCAACCTGGTGTTCGACCGTGGCACGCTGTTCGGCCTGCAATCGGGCGGACGCACGGAATCCATCCTGCTGTCCATGCCGCCCATGGCACATTGGCGCTACGACTGGCAGCCGCAGGCGGGCACGCCCGAGGCCGAGCTGGCGGCCTACCTGACGCCGCGGGACTGGGCGTGAAACGCATCGGGCTCCTGGGCGGCAGTTTCGACCCCGTCCATGTGGCGCACGTGGCGCTGGCGCAAAGCGCGCTGTCGGCGCTGGCGCTGGAGCAGGTGCAACTGATCCCCACCGCCAATCCCTGGCAGCGCGAGGCGCTGCAAGCGACGCCGGCGCAGCGCCTCGACATGCTGGCGCTGGCCATCGCGGACCAGCCCGGCCTGGCCGTCAACCCCATCGAAATCGAGCGGGGCGGCGCCACCTACACCATCGACACCCTGCGCGCCCTGCCCGGCGATGCCCGCTACGTCTGGCTGCTGGGCGCGGACCAGCTGGCCAACTTCTGCACCTGGCGCGCCTGGGACGAAATCGCCGAGCGCGTGGACATGGCCGTGGCGGTCCGTCCCGGCACGCCGCTGGCGCCGCCCGCCGAACTGGCGGCGCGCCTGCGGGAGCTGGGTCGCGGGCTGCAATCCCTGCCCTTCGCGCCCATGGCCGTGTCCGCCTCGGAAATCCGCCGCCGCCTGGCCGCGGGCGAATCCACCGCGGGCATGCTGGCCGAACCCGTGGCCGCGTATATTGCGGCGCACAATCTCTACCGATAACCCTCACGCCCGCCGGGCGCGCCCACCGTGAATATCGGTTCCGGCCGTCCGCCCGCGGGTTATTATTCGCAGCTATGGATATACAGAAACTCCAACGCGCCGTCATCGATGCCCTCGAAGACGTCAAGGCGCAAGACATCAAAGTCTTCAACACCACGCACCTCACCAGCCTGTTCGACCGGGTGGTGATCGCCAGCGCAACCTCCAACCGGCAAACCCGCGCCCTGGCGTCCAGCGTCGCCGACCGTGGCCGCGCCATGGACCTGTCCGGCATCACCATCGAAGGCGAAGACACCGGCGAGTGGGTCGTGGTCGACCTGGGCGACGTGGTCGTGCACATCATGCAGCCTGCCATCCGTCAGTACTACAACCTGGAAGAGATCTGGGGCGGCAAGCCGGTGCGCGTCAAGCTGCTGCCGGAATCCACCCGCGTCGCCCCCGTCGCCGGCGACAGCGCCTACGACGGCGTGGACGACTGAGTCCGCTGTGAAACTCATCGTCGCGGCCGTCGGCACGCGCATGCCCGACTGGGTCGAGACTGCCTGGAACGATTACGCCAAGCGGCTGCCGCCGGACTGCGCGCTGGAACTGCGCGAAATCAAGCCCGAGCCGCGCACCAGCGGCAAGACGCCGGCGCAGATGATGGCGGCGGAAGCCAAGCGCATCGATGCCGCCCTGCCCCCGGGCGCGCTGCGCCTGGCGCTCGACGAGCGCGGCCGCGACCTGACCACGGTCGCGCTGTCGCAAAAGCTGGAGCAATGGCGCGCAAGTGGCCAGGACGTGGCCTTCCTGGTGGGCGGCCCCGACGGCCTGGACGCCGACCTGAAGGCGTCCTGCGGCGGGCAGATCCGCCTGTCGTCGCTGACTCTGCCGCACCCCATGGTGCGGGTGGTCCTGGCCGAGCAGCTCTACCGCGCCTGGGCCATCATGACCAACCATCCTTACCACCGCGCCTGACTCCGGGCGCGGCCAGCCCCGCATGGACCTGACCACGACTTCCGGCGCGCCCGCGCGCATCTACCTGGCGTCCGCCAGCCCCCGCCGCCGCGAGCTGCTGACCCAGATGGGCGTGGTGCACGAGGTGCTGCAGGTGCCGGCCCCGCCCGGCGAGGACGAACCCCAGCACGCGGGCGAAAGCGCCGCCGACTATGTGGTCCGCACCGCCAGGGAAAAGGCCCTGCGCGGACGCGACTGGATGCAGGCCCAGGGCCTGGCGCCGCTGCCCCTGCTGTCGGCCGACACCACGGTGATCCTGGCGGGCGCCGTGCTCGGCAAGCCGGCCGACCGCGCCGACGCCGAACGCATCCTGCGCGCCCTGTCCGGCGCCACGCACGAGGTCCGCACCGCGGTGGCCCTGTGGACCGGCGACGGCCTGCGGGAAGCCGTGTCGGTCACGCAAGTCCGCATGCGCGCGCTGGACGCGGAAGACATCGCGCGCTATTGCGACAGCGGCGAGCCCTATGGCAAGGCCGGCGCCTATGGCGTCCAGGGATTGGCCGGCGCCTTCGTCGCCAGCCTGTCGGGCAGCTATACCGGCGTGATGGGCCTGCCGGTATTCGAGACCGCGGCATTGCTGCGCGCGGTCGGCATCCGCATTCCCTGACCCGTCAGCCCTGCTGCGCTGGTACGGGCGCCGACACCGCCAGGCTCTGGCCTTGCTGCGAAGGCGCTTCGCCGGGCGACGGCAGGTCCTGGCCGTCCAGCGCCCGTTGCAGCTGCTCGCGGTCGAGTTCGCCTTCCCAGCGCGCCACCACCACGGCGGCCGTGGCATTGCCGACCAGATTGGTCAGCGCGCGGCATTCGGACATGAAACGGTCCACGCCCAGGATCAGCGCCATGCCTGCGACCGGCACGCTGGGCACCACCGACAGCGTGGCCGCCAGCGTGATGAAGCCCGCGCCCGTCACGCCCGCCGCGCCCTTGGAGCTCAGCATCGCCACCAGCAACAGCAGTATCTGGTCGGGCAGCGACAGCGGAATGTCGCAGGCCTGCGCGATGAACAGCGCCGCCATGGTCATGTAGATATTGGTGCCGTCCAGGTTGAACGAATAGCCGGTCGGCACCACCAGCCCGACCACGGACTTCGAACACCCGGCCTTTTCCATCTTCTGCATCAGCGTCGGCAGCGCGGCTTCCGACGAGCTCGTGCCCAGCACCAGCAGCAGTTCTTCGCGGATGTAGCGCACCAGCTTCAGGATGGAAAAGCCGTTGTAGCGCGCCACCGCGCCCAGCACGATCACCACGAACAGCACCGAGGTGGCGTAGAACGTGCCCACCAGCATGGCCAGGTTGACCACCGACTTGATGCCGTACTTGCCGATGGTGAAGGCCATGGCGCCGAACGCGCCGATGGGCGCCGCCTTCATCAGGATGGCGACCAGTTTGAAGATGGGCTGGGCCAGCGCCGTCAGGAAGCTCAGCACCGGCTTGCCGCGCTCGCCGACCTGCGCCAGCGCGATGCCGAACAACACCGCCACGAACAGCACCTGCAGGATGTCCCCGCCGACGAAGGGACTGAAGATGGTCGTCGGGATGATGTTCATCAGGAAGCCGGTGATGGTCGAGTCATGGGCCTTGGCCACATAGCCCGACACCGCCTTGGCGTCCAGCGTCTTGGGGTCGATGTGCATGCCGGCGCCCGGCTGCACGATGTGGCTGACCACCATGCCGACCACCAGGGCCAGCGTCGAGAACACCAGGAAGTACAGCATGGCCTTGCCCGCCACGCGGCCGACCTTCTTCAGGTCGCTCATGGCGGCGATGCCGGTGGCCACGGTCAGGAAGATGACGGGCGCGATGATCATCTTCACCAGCTTGATGAAGCCATCGCCCAGCGGTTGCATGGACTGTCCCAGTTCAGGCTTGTAGTGGCCGAGCAGCATGCCGACCACGATGGCGAAAAGCACCTGCACGTACAGGACTTGATAGAACTTCAGCTTGCGCGCGGGCGCGCCTTGATCAGTGTCGATCATGGGTTTTGTCCCCACCAGGGCCCCAGCTCCGCGCGATTCAGCAGCGCGGGCGTCGGGGCGTTATCTCTTTTATGGCCGCCCCGCATGGCAAGGCGGCCGATTTCACCGCGCGGACGCGCCACGGGCTTGTCCTTTCCTATGCAAACGGCATGCCAACCCGCCCGGGAACACAAAAATCCTCCAACCCATTGAAAAACCACGACTTTCATTTTTTAAAATGAACATCGGCGGATCCTGCCTGCGAAAGTCCGCACAAGCCAGGGATAAAATGTGCGAAAAACCGCACAACCATGTCCGATCCCGCCCCCTCCCCACGCATCGAGCCGCCCGCCAGCAAGCCGGGCATGGGCTGGCCCGCGCGCATCATGCTGGCGCTGCTGCTCATCGGCGCCATCTTCGCCGTGCTGCATCTGGCCACCCGCTGGGCGCGCGAAGGCGCCCTGCGGGAGGCGGCCCAGCTGGCGCGCAACGCCAGCCAGATCAACGCGGCCCTGTTGCGCAACAACCTGGACAAATTCCGCGCGCTGCCTTTCGTGCTGACGCGCGACGTGGACCTGCGCGCGGCGTTGCAGGATCCGGTGCCGGCCCAGATCGGGCCGCTCGATGAAAAACTCGAGGCCCTGAGCCGCGGCGTGGGCGCGGCGGCCATCTACGTGCTGGACCGCACGGGCTACGCCATCGCCGCCAGCAACTGGCGCGAGCCGGCCAGCTTCGAGGGCGTGGACTATCAGTTCCGGCCGTATTTCCGCGGCGCGGTCGCGCACGGCTCGGCCGAGCACTTCGCGCTCGGCACCATCAGCCACGAAGCCGGCCTGTACCTGTCCCGCCGCGTCGACGCGCCGGATGGCGGCATGCTCGGCGTGGTGGTGCTGAAGGTGGATTTCCGCGAGCTGGAGGCCGACTGGCGCCAGTCCAACGCGCCGATCTTCGTCACCGACGAACACGGCGTGGTCCTGCTGGGCAGCCTGCCCCAATGGCGCTTCGACGTGCTGGCGCCGCTGTCCGAAGAACTGGCGCAGCGGCTGCGCACGAGCCTGCAATTCGGCGACGCCCGCTTCCAGTCCGTGCCGATCAGCCCGCCGCTGCAGGCCAGCAGCGCGGGAACGCTGGTGCGCGCGGACGTAGCGCTGCCGCAGATTCCGGCCGGCTCGCCGCTGCTACACACCACGCTACCCATCACCGAATCGCCGGGATGGACGCTACACCTGCTGTCGCCGGTGCAGTCCGCGCTGAACCGCGCCAGCGCCAATGCCCAGCTGGGCGCGCTGCTGGCGCAGAGCCTGCTGGCCGCCATCGTCGGCGTGCTGCTCTATCGCCGGCACCGCAGCCATGAACACACCCGGCAACAGGCCGCCATCCGCCAGCAGCTCGCGGACCAGGTGCACGAACGCACGGCGCAGCTGCGGTTGGCCAACGACCGGCTGCTCGGCGAAATGGACGAACGCCAACGCGCCCAGGCGCGGCTGCACACGCTGCAGGACGAACTGGTCCAGGCCAGCAAGCTGGCCCTGCTGGGACAGGTGGCCGCCGGCGTCGCGCACGAAATCAACCAGCCGGTCGCCGCCATCCGGAGCTACGCGGACAATGCCGCCGAATTCCTGCGCCGCCAGGATCCGGACACCGCGCGCGAAAACCTGGAATCCATCGCCTCGCTCACGGAACGCATCGGCCATATCACCGGCGAGCTGCGCGCCTTCTCACGCAAGGCCAGCACACAGGTCGCGCCGATCAGCCTGGGCGCGGCGCTGGACGGCGCGCTCCTGCTGGCCGGCCCGCGCGCCGCGCGGCAAGGCGTGGCGCTGCATCGGCCGGCCGCCGGCCAGGATGCGCGCGTGCTGGCCGACCGCATCCGGCTGGAACAGGTGCTGGTCAATCTGCTGCAGAACGCGCTGGACGCGCTGGACGGCCGGCCCGGCGGCCGCATCACCCTGGCCCTGCGCGACCAGGGCGAGCGGGTGCAGCTCTATTTCCACGACAACGGGCCGGGCCTGAGCGCCGAGGCGCTGGCCGGCCTGTTCACGCCGTTCCACACCACCAAGCCCGAGGGCCTGGGACTGGGGCTGGTGATCTCCCGCGACATCGTCGCCGAATTCGGCGGCGAGCTGCGCGCAGCAGACGCCACGGACCCGGAGTTCCCCGCGCCCCACGGCCCCGGACGCGGCGCCCTGTTCATCCTGACGC
>NZ_JAGTJY010000166.1:0-14109 GCF_018195695.1 Achromobacter sp. Marseille-Q0513
GCCCGACATCGCCTGGCGCACGGCCGACGACCTGGGCGATCCGGCCGGGATCGACGCCGCGGTCTGTTGGCTGCCGCCCGCCGGCCTGCTGGGCGCGCTGCCCAACCTGCGCCTGATCCAGTCGATCGGCGCCGGCGTGGACCACATCTACGCCGACCCCGCCGTGCCGCGCCACGTGCCGGTCTGCCGCGTGGCCGAGGCCGGCATGGCGGCGGGCATGAGCAGCTACGTCGCCTGGGCGGTGATCAACCATCATCGCCATTTCCCCGACTACGTGCGCAACCATGCCCAGGGCCTGTGGCGCGAGAGCCCCATCGTGCCGCCATCGGAACACCGCGTGGCCATCGCCGGGCTGGGCCGGCTGGGCCTGGCCGCCGCGCGCGCGCTGGCGGCGCTGGGCTACCGCGTCTCGGGCTGGAGCCGCACGCCCAAGCCCGACCTGGCCGAGGGCATCACGGGCTATCACGGCGCGGACGGCCTGCCGGCGCTGCTGGCCCAGGCCGACACGCTGGTCTGCCTGCTGCCGCTGACGGACGAGACGCGCGGCTTCCTGGGCGCCGCGACCTTCGCGCGGTTGCCGCGCGGCGCCCATGTGATCAACGCCGGCCGGGGCGAGCACCTGGATCCCGCCGCCCTGCTGGCGGCGCTGGACAGCGGCCAGCTGTCCTATGCCACGCTGGACGCCACCCCGCAGGAACCGCTGCCGCCGGACCACGCGCTGTGGCGCCATCCCAAGGTGATGATCACGCCCCACATCGCCACCCGCACGCCGGCCGCCGCCATCGCGCGGCAGACGCTGGACAACCTGGCGGCGGTGCGGGAAGGACGCCGTCCCGACACCTGCGCCGACGCGGCGCTGGGATACTGATCCGGCCAACGCCAAGCCCGGCGCGGACGCGCAACGGACATCCGCGCAGCGCCTGGCGCCGCACGGACCGGTTGACGCGACCATCCTCGCTTGCTACACCAACAGACGCAATTGCACTTGGTCCCAGAAACTTCTCTCTACCTGGAGGTGGTTTATGAGCAAGCGTATTGTTGTCGTGGGCGGCGGCGTAGGCGGCACCATGCTGGCCAATCAGCTCGCCGGAAAGCTGTACCCCGAGATCCAGCGCGGTGAAGTCTCCATCACGCTGCTCTCGGATTCGCCGGATCACTACTACAAGCCGGCATTCATGTACGTGGCCTTCAATCTCTTCTTCCGCGAAGAACTGAAACGGCCGGAACGTTCCCTGCTACGACCCGAAATCGAATTCCGCGTGGACAAGGTCACGCGCTTTCATTTCGACCGCCAGGAACTGTCCACGCAGAGCGGGCAACGCCATGGCTATGACTACCTGGTCATCGCGACAGGCTGTGTGCCATCCCCTGAGCGCATCGAAGGGCTGAAAGAGGCCGGCGACCATTTCTACCAGTACGCAGCCGCCCGCCAGCTGGCGGACCGCCTGTCGCGCATCGAACGCGGGCGGGTCTTCGTCAGCGTCACCTTCCCCAAGACACCCAACGTTCCGCACCAATGCGGCATCGCGCCCATCGAGACCACGCTGATGCTGGACGACTACCTGCGGCGGCGCGGCGTGCGCGACAAGGTGGAAATCGTCTACACCTACCCGACCACCTCGCAGCTGCTGCGCAACTGCCTGTTCCTGCAGCGCCCGACCTGCGAGGTGCTGCCCGGCATCTTCGAGCAGAAGGGCATCCGCTTCCAGCGCGGCTTCACGCTGTCGCGGGTCGATCCGGAACGGCGCATCGCGTACTCGGAGGAAGGCGGCGAACAGCCCTTCGACATCCTCATGGCCACGCCGCCGATCCGCGCCGTGGATGTGGTGCTGGAGTCGGGCGTGTCGCAGGCCGAGAACGACGAAGGCTGGCTGCCGACCGACCACGAGACACTGAAGGTCTACGGACTGGAGAACGTCTACGTGATCGGCGACACGGTCGACCTGCCGGTCAGCAAGGCGGGCGGCTCCTGCCACAACCAGGCGCCGGTCATCGCCAACAACATCGCCGGCGAGATCCGGCTGGGCCAGGTCTGCAGCGCCTATGACGGCAGGGTGCAGGCGGTGGCCCAGATGGGCCTGAACGCCGGCATGCCGCTCTGGTACGACTACACCCACGATGTGCTGCCCACGCCGCCCACCAAGCTCGGCGGCCTGCTGCGCCACGGATTCAATCGCGGTCTGTACTGGGCCGTCGCAAGGGGAATGCTATGAACGCGCCACACGAAGGAACCGCTGCGCTGCCCGCCGACACGCCCGCGTCCGCCGCCTTCCTGGGCGGCGGGCCAGGCGCGCGCGCCCTGGCCGACCGGCTCGGCCTGCTGGCCGAAGCCGGCCGGCTCGACAACATCGCCGACCTGCTGTCGCTGGCCTCGGACCTGGTGGACCTGCTGGACCAGTCCATGGTGGAAAAGCTGGCGCTGCTGTCCGAGCAGGCCACCAGCGCGGCCTGGATTGCTGCCAACACATTGCGCGACGCCCACGCCCGCACGCTGCGGGAAGAACGGCCGCCCAGCCTGACGGGCCTCATCGGCCTGCTGCGCGACGAGGACACGCGGCGCGGCATGGCCGTGGCGCTGCGGGCGCTGCAGACGCTGGGCCGGCAGATGAAGGCCCAGCGGCAGGACTACGCGGACGCGTCGTAGGCCGCGCTGGCGCATCGAGAACCCGCGCGCGCGGGGGTGCCCCCTACCTCGCCTGCGAGGCGCGTAAAAAAAACCCGGCGGCTCGGGCTTGAGCCGCCGGGTTTTTTCGGCGCGCGGCAGGTTCCCGCCGCGCCCGGGTCCGGCCCCGCTTACTGCAAGGTGCGGGTGAAGACGAACTTGCCGTCCTGCCAGTCCACCGGCACCACGTCGCGCGGACCGAACTGGCCTTCCAGGATCAGCCTGGCCACCGGGTTCTCGATCTGCTGCTGGATCGCGCGCTTGAGCGGCCGCGCGCCGAACACCGGATCGAAGCCCGAACGCGCCAGCTCGGCCAGCGCGGCCTCGGTCACTTCCAGCCGCATCTCCTGCCGATCCAGGCGCTCGCCCAGGCGGCGCAGCTGGATGCGGGCGATGGACTCGATGTGCTGCGCTTCCAGGCCATGGAACACCACCACCTCGTCGATGCGGTTCAGGAACTCGGGCCGCAGCGTCTGCTTGAGCTCGTCCCACACCACTTCCTTGATCACCTCGTAGGGCTTGCCGGCCAGGCTCTGGATGTGATGCGAGCCCAGGTTCGAGGTCATCACGATGACGGTGTTGCGGAAGTCCACCGTGCGACCCTGGCCGTCGGTCAGGCGACCGTCGTCCAGCACCTGCAGCAGCACGTTGAAGACGTCCGGATGGGCCTTTTCCACTTCGTCCAGCAGCACCACGCTGTAGGGCTTGCGGCGCACGGCCTCGGTCAGGTAGCCGCCCTCTTCATAGCCCACGTAGCCCGGAGGCGCGCCGATCAGCCGCGCCACCGAGTGCTTTTCCATGAACTCGCTCATGTCGATGCGGATCATGTGCTCTTCGGAGTCGAACAGGAACTCGGCCAGCGCGCGCGTCAGCTCGGTCTTGCCCACGCCGGTGGGGCCCAGGAACAGGAACGAGCCGTAGGGCCGCGACGGGTCCGCCAGGCCGGCGCGCGAACGCCGGATGGCGTCGGACACCAGGCGCACGGCCTCGTCCTGGCCCACCACGCGCTTGTGCAGGTATTCCTCCATGTGCAGCAGCTTCTCGCGTTCGCCCTGCATCATCTTGGACACCGGGATGCCGGTGGCGCGCGACACGACCTCGGCGATTTCCTCGGCGCCGACGCGGGTGCGCAGCAGGCGCGGCCGGCCCTCGCCGCCCTCGGCCTCGTTGGCGGCCTCGGCCGCGCCGATCTCGGCAGCCTTCAGGCGCGCTTCCAGGTCGGGCAGCTTGCCGTACTGCAGCTCGGCCAGCTTGTCGAACTGGCCCTTGCGCTGCAGCTCGGCCATCTCGGCGCGCACGCCGTCGATCTCTTCCTTGATGGCCTGCGTGCCCTGCACGGCGGCCTTTTCAGCCTTCCAGATTTCCTCGAAGTCGTTGTACTCGCGTTGCAGCTTTTCGAGCTCGTCCTCGATCACGCCCAGGCGGCGCTTGGAGGCATCGTCGGTTTCCTTCTTGACGGCCTCGCGCTCGATCTTGAGCTGGATGATGCGGCGGTCGAGCTTGTCCATCACTTCCGGCTTGGAATCGATTTCCATGCGGATGCGCGCGCCGGCCTCGTCGATCAGGTCGATGGCCTTGTCGGGCAGGAAGCGGTCGGTGATGTAGCGGTGCGACAGCTCGGCCGCGGCCACGATGGCCGGGTCGGTGATCTCGACGCCGTGGTGGATCTCGTAGCGCTCCTGCAGGCCGCGCAGGATGGCGATGGTGGATTCCACGTCGGGCTCGTCGACCAGCACCTTCTGGAAGCGGCGCTCCAGCGCGGCGTCCTTCTCGATGTACTTGCGGTATTCGTCCAGCGTGGTCGCGCCGATGCAATGCAGCTCGCCGCGCGCCAGCGCGGGCTTGAGCATGTTGCCGGCGTCCATCGCGCCCTCGGCCTTGCCGGCGCCGACCATGGTGTGCAGCTCGTCGATGAAGACGATGTTGCTGCCGTCGTCCTGCGCCAGTTCCTTCAGCACGGCCTTCAGGCGCTCTTCGAATTCGCCGCGGAACTTGGCGCCGGCCAGCAGCGCGGCCAGGTCCAGCGACAGCACGCGCTTGCCGCGCAGCGTCTCGGGTACTTCGTCGTTGACGATGCGCTGCGCCAGGCCTTCGACGATGGCGGTCTTGCCGACGCCGGGTTCGCCGATCAGCACGGGGTTGTTCTTGGTGCGGCGCTGCAGGATCTGGATGGTGCGGCGGATCTCGTCGTCGCGGCCGATCACCGGGTCGAGCTTGCCCTGGCGGGCGCGCTCGGTCAGGTCCATCGTGTACTTGGACAGGGCCTCGCGGTTGGACTCGCCCTCGGCGGCGGACACCGATTCGCCGCCGCGCACGGCGTCGATGGCGGCTTCCAGCGCCTTCTTCTGCAGGCCGGCCTCTTGCAGGATGCGACCGGCCGCGCCCTTGTCGTCGGCCAGCGCCAGCAGGAACAGCTCGCTGGCGATGTAGGTGTCGCCACGGCGCGCGGCTTCCTTGTCGGTGCGCGTCAGCACGCCCTGCAGCTCGCGGCCGACCTGGACGTTGTCGTCGCCCTGCACCTGCGGCAGGGACTTGAGCGCCTGCTCGATGGCCGGCTGCAGCCGGTTCACGGCGACGCCGGCGCGCGCCAGCAGGCTGGCGGCCCCGCTGTCGGCATCGGACAGCAGCGCGGACAGCACATGTATGGGCTCTATGTAGGGATGATCGTTGCGGGCGGCCAGGCTCTGGGCGTCCGCCAATGCCTGTTGGAACTTGGTGGTAAGTTTGTCGAATCGCATAGTGGTCGTTTGGCTTGTTGAGGAGCCTGACCGATGCATCGCCGGCTGGCTCGATGACCTGAATATGCGGCCGGAGCAGGGAATTTCAATACCCTGACGGCCTCGCGGACTCTGTCGACGTGCGGCAACCTGAGGAATCATGAGCATATACGTTTTTGTCTACGGCACGCTACGCGCGGGCGAGATCAACGACCTGGAACGCACCGCCTCCGACCGCGGCCTGCCCGTGGTGCGGCGGGTCGGCGCGGCCAGCGTGCCGGGCCGTCTGGTCGACTTCGGCGCCTGGCCGGGCCTGATCCCGGTGGCCGACGGCCGCCGAGTGCTAGGAGATATCTATCGGGTCGAGCCAGCCCATATCCAGCTGATGGATGAGATCGAGGACTACCGGCCCGGCCGGCCCGGCTGCTTCCTGCGCCGCGACGTGCTGGCGCGCCTCGCGGATCCCGGCACGGACGGCGCGGAGCTGCCCTGCCAGTACTACCCGATCGATCCCGCGCTGCGCGGTGCCGCCAGCGACATCGCGGCCGTCGATCAGGTCACGGACTGGGTCGCTTACCGGCGCGCGGGGAACGCTCGCGCGGCGCCCTTGTCCAAGGACGCCACGAGCGCGTAAGACACCCGTAGTAACAACGGACTACAATAGCAATTGTCATCACGCTTCATGCCCGCATCGGCTACCCGCCGCTCGACGGGCGCTATAGAGGTCAATATGCAAAAAAGGGTCCCCGTAGCCCCAGATGCCGCCCATTGCTCCACGTGTATGCTGGGACACGTGTGCGTGCCTGTGGGCATGGCAGCCGCCGAAGTAGAAAAGCTGGACGAACTGGTGAAGGAACGCGTGCGCCTTGAAAAAGGCAAGACGCTGTACTCGCTGGATCACCCCCTCGATGCGGTCTATGGCGTGCGCTTCGGCAGCCTGAAGACGCAGCTCGAAGACGCGACTGGCCAGATCCAGATCACCGGTTTCCATCTGCCCGGCGAGATCGTCGGCATGGACGGCATGCTCGACGGCAAGCACGTGTCGGCCGCCATCGCGCTGGAAGACTCCGAAGTCTGTGTCATTCGCCTGAATGAAGTCGACCGCGTCTCCGCCCACCTGCCCTCGCTGCAGCAGCAGTTCCGCCGTCTGATGAGCCGCGAGATCACGCGTTCGCACCAGATGCTGGCCTCGCTGGGTTCGATGCGTTCCGAACAGCGCCTGGCGGCGTTCCTGTTGAACCTGTCGCAGCGCTATGCCTCGCTGGGCTATTCGTCCACCGAATTCGTGCTGCGCATGAGCCGCGAGGAAATCGGCAACTACCTGGGCCTGACGCTGGAAACGGTGAGCCGGCTGTTCTCGCGCTTCGCCCGCGACGGACTGATCCGCATCAACCAGCGCGAAGTCCGCATCCTCGACCAGCCCGCGCTCAAGCAGCTGCTGGGCCAAGAAAGCTGCTGAAGCCGCCCATGCGCCGCGCGCGCGCCTTCCTGCCGGCCGCCAGCCTGATGCTGGCGGCGTTGGCGGCCCCGCTCGCGGCCGCCGCGCAGACGCCCCTGCCCGATCCCTACGACTACGACGAAGCCGCGCCCGCGCCCAAGCCGGCCAAGCCGGCGCGCTGGCAGACCGTCGAGCTGGGCAAGCCGGGCCATCGCTACAAGATCCCGGTCTACGCCAACCGCCCGCTGGGCAAGGGCGAACTGGCGGACATCAAGCAGGTGGTGGTGGTGATCCACGGCGTCAAGCGCGACGCCGACCGCTATTACGAATACGTGGCCGACCTGCTGGAACGCAATCCGGAGCGCGCGCGCGACACGCTGGTGCTGGCGCCGCGTTTTTCCGGTTCCATCGATTCCGGCTTCGCCGGCATGGCCGCCTGGCGCAAGGCCAGCTGGGAAGAAGGCGAGGACAGCGTGCAGGCCGCCGGCCGGCCGGCGCCGGTCAGCTCGTTCCAGGTCCTGGACGACCTGCTGCGCAGCCTGGACGACCGCCAGCGCCTGCCCGCGCTGGCCGGCATCGTGCTGGCCGGCCATTCCGGCGGCGCGCAGCTGGTGCAGCGCTACGCCGTGCTGAACAACGTCGACGGCCCGCTGCGCCGCGACGGGCTGGCGCTGCGCTACGTGATCGCCAACCCCTCTTCCTACCTGTACCTGACCAACGAACGACCACGCCCGGACGGCAAGGGCTACGCGCCCTACGAGCGCGGCATCTGCCCCACCTACAACCAGTACAAGTACGGCACCGACAAGCTGCCCGCCTACGCCCGCGGCCAGGAGGAATCCCGGCTGTTCGTGCGCTACGCGGCGCGCGACGTCACCTACCTGCTGGGCGGCGCCGACAACAACCCCGAGCACCGGCTGCTGGACAAGACCTGCGGCGCCGAGGCCCAGGGTTCCACGCGGCTGGCGCGCGGCACCGCCTACCTGCAATACGAGTTCCTGCTCGCATCGCGCGGCAGCAAGCCGGTCACGCTGCACCGCGCCGGCTACGAAGTGCGTGGCGTGGGCCACGACGGCAAGAACATGTTCGGCTCGGAATGCGGCGCCCAGGTCCTGTTGGGCGAAGGCGCGCGCGGGACGGACAGGGCCGCGCCCTGCGAGCCGATCAAGCCGCGCGGCAAGTAGCGCCCGCCCGGCGCCGTCCAGGGCGCCCCTCCATCATGACAGCAAGCTGAATGCCGCCTCGGCGGCGCGTGCAATTTCGCGCGGCCGGGAGCAATATAGGGACATGCCGGCGGCGGCGCGCTTGCGGCCGCGCCGGCGTCTCCCATTCCGGCCAGCACCAAGGACCCCCACGCCCCCCACGCCTCTGGATGGCGCCGCCCGCCACCGCCACATCAAAGCCCTCTTCGCCGGCCCTAGGGAGCACCTGACCGAGTGGTACGACTTCTACGCCTACACCGCCTTCGCGCTGTACTTCGCCCCCGCCTTCTTCCCCTCGCACGATCCCGTCGTCCAGCAGCTCAACGCCGCCACGCTGTTCGCGGCCGGCTTCATCGTGCGACCGCTGGGCGGCTGGCTGTTCGGACATATCGCCGACCGGCACGGCCGGCGGCTGTCGCTGATGGTGTCGGTGGGCATGATGTGCGTGGGCTCGCTGATCATCGCCCTCACGCCCACCTACGCCTCCATCGGCCTGGCGGCGCCGGCGCTGCTGGCGCTGGCGCGCGTGATCGAGGGGCTGAGCCTGGGCGGGGAATACGGCGCCAGCGCCACCTACCTGACCGAGATCGCCGACGCCGAGCACCGTGGCTTCTATTCCAGCTTCCAGTACGTGACGCTGATCGGCGGCCAGCTCTGCGCCATCCTGGTGCTGTTGCTGCTGCAGAACGTGTTCCTGACCCACCAGCAGTTGGTGGATTGGGGCTGGCGCATCCCCTTCGTGATCGGCGCGCTGCTGGCCGTCGTGACCGCCGTCATGCGGCGCGACATGCCCGAGACCGACTCCTACAAGGCCGCCAGCAAGACCCAGCCGCGCACCAGCTCGCTGCGCGGGCTGCTGAAGTACCCGCGCGAGGTGGCCATCGTGGTGGGCCTGACGGCGGGCGGCACGGCGGCCTTCTACACCTTCACCACCTATATGCAGACCTTCGTCCGGCAGACCGCGGGCTTTTCCGACATCGTCACCACCTATGTGATCGCCGCCTCGCTGATCTTCGCGCTGATCCTGCAGCCGCTGTATGGCGCGCTGTCGGACCGCATCGGCCGCAAGCCGCTGCTGGTGTTCTTCGGCGTCGCGGGCGCCTTGCTGACGGTGCCCATCCTGTACACGCTGGCGCAGACGCGCTCGCCCTTCATCGCCTTCCTGCTGATCTGCGGCGCCTGGGTCTTCACGGCCGGCTACACCTCGATCAACGCCGTGGTGAAGGCCGAGCTGTTCCCGACCAACATCCGCGCCACCGGCGTGGCCGTGCCCTACGCGGTGACCGTGTCGATCTTCGGCGGCACGGCGCCCGCCATCGCCCTGTGGTTCAAGCAGCAGGGGCATGAGCAATGGTTCTACTACTACCTGGCCGGCGTGATCTTCCTGTCGCTGCTGGTGTACGCGACCATGCGCGACACGCGCCGCGAATCAGCCATGCACCGTCACGAATAGCGGCGGGCGCGGGGCGGCCCGCCACGGACGCAAGACCAACAGCGCATGCGCGGGCCTGGCGCCGCCCGTCGACAGGCGCAGGCTAGCGCCGCGCCCCGGTCAGCGCCCTATCGGGCGCGGGCGCCGGCGGCTCCAGCGGCGCCGCCTGCAAGGACTGGATCTCCAGCGCCGTGACGGCATGCGCCACGCAGGGCAGGATCCAGCCCTCTTCCTTCTCGTCGCGCGACAGGCCCGGCCATTCGATGCGGTAGCGGATCTCGCCCTCCAGCATCAGGCACATGCAGGCGCGGCAAGTGCCGTTGCGGCAGGAGCTGGGCAGCTTGATGCCGGCGGCCTGCGCAGCCAGCAGCAGCGGCGTGTCCTCGTCGGCATCGAAGCGCAGGCCCGAGGGCTGGACCAGGACGGGGTGCGAGGGCATGCGCGGGCTCAGCCGGCCGCGTCGTCGCGCCAGTCCAGCTGCCAGGCGCCGGACAGCACGTTCTGCAGCCACAGCGTGCAGGTCAGGGTCTTGGCGTCGGTCACCTCGCCCCGGGCGCAGGCCTCGTACAGCTCGGACGGCTGGGCGCTGATCACGTCCAGGAACTCATCCTGGTCCAGCTTTCGCGGCCCGGCGCGCAGGCCGCGCGCGAAGAAGATGTGGATGATCTCGGTGGAATAGGCGATCGCCAGGTGCAGCGCGCCGGCGTGGGCCCATTGCGCGGCGGTATAGCCGGTTTCCTCCAGCAGCTCGCGCTTGCCGCAGGCCAGCGGATCCTCGCCCGGGTCCAGCTTGCCGGCGGGAAACTCCGTCATGACGCGGCCGATGGGATAGCGGAACTGCCGCTCCAGCAGCACGCGGCCGTCGTCGAGCAGCGGGATCACCACCACGGCGCCGGGATGCACCACGTATTCGCGCGTGGAGGTGTTGCCGTTGGGCAGGCGGACGGTGTCGTTGCGGATCTTCAGGAAGCGGCCGTCATAGGCCGCCACGCTGGAAACCAGCTCTTCGTGCAGATGGGATTCGGGTTTGGTCGTCATGGCGCGTGCGGATGGCGGCCGGGAGGGCGGCGGCCTGCGCCGTCCGCCCGGCAGGAGTGCATGAGCTTACCATCGCGCCGCGACGGCCCCGCGACGCCGCGCGCCCGGCCCCGCGCCTACGGCGCGACCCGGATCACCACCTTGCCGAAATGGCTGCCGGACGCCAGGTGCGCGAAGGCGGCCGGCGCCTCGTCGAAGCCAAAGACCCGGTCGATCACGGGCTTGATGCCGGCGACCGAGACGAAACGGGCCAGGTCCTCCAGCATCTTGCGGCTGCCCACGAAGATGCCTTCCAGGCGCTTGGCGCCGCCGATCAGCGCCAGCGGCGCCACCGGCGTCGCGCCGAAGCCGCTGACGCCGCCGATCATGGATACCGTGCCGCCCATGCGCACGGCGGCCACCGAGCGTTCCAGCGTGCCCTGCCCGCCCACTTCCACCACGACATGCGTCCCTTCGCCGTCCGTCTGGCGCAGCGCCTCGGCCTGCCATTCGGGCGTTTCGCGATAGTTGATCAGCACATCCGCGCCGAGTTCGCGCGCCTGCTCCAGCTTGCGGTTGCTGGACGAGGTGACGATGGCCCGCAGGCCGGCGGCCTTGGCCAGTTGCAACCCCCAGATCGACACGCCGCCCGTGCCCAGCAGCAGCGCCGTCTGGCCCGCCTGCGCGCGGCCGCCGACGAACAGGGCGTTCCACGCGGTCACTGCCGCGCAGGGCAAGGTCGCGGCCTCTTCGTCCGACAGGCCAGCCGGAGTGGCGACCAGCCCGTGCTCGGCATAGACGGCTTCCTCGGCCAACACGCCATCCGTGGCCGCGCCCGGCGCCAGCGCGGTCTTGGCCGGCGTGGGCTCGCCATCGATCCAGTCCGGCATGAAGGCGCCCATGACACGGTCGCCCACGCGGAAACGCGTGACGCGCTCGCCGACGGCGGCGACCACGCCGGCCATGTCGGAGGCGGGGATGACGGGCGCGCCGCTGCCCTTCAGGTAATTGCCGTCGGCGACCATCAGGTCGCGAAAGTTCAGGGACACGGCGCGGACGCGCACGCGCACCTCGTAGGGGCCGAGCGCTTTCGACTCCAGCGTGACGCGCTTGAGCGATTCGATGCCCTTGCCGCCGGTGACGTGATAGGCCTGCATGATGAGATTCCTTGCGATACGTAATGGAAGGCGCGCCGTGCCGGCGCCGCCCGGTACCGCTAAGATATAGGGGAACTCACATCCCTAGTGGCGCATTTTTTTCCTTTCAATGATTCCCGAAAGGAACCAATCAAGGATTGCCATGAATACCCGCAACGTCCACGACCGGCTCAACGGCATCGAAGCCTTCGTGCAAGCGGCCGAGGCCGGCAGCTTCGCGCTGGCGGCCGAGCGCCTGCGCCTGACGCGCTCGGCCGTCGGCAAGTCCATCGCGCGGCTGGAGGCCCGGCTGGGCGTGCGTCTGTTCCACCGCACCACGCGCCAGCAAAGCCTGACCGACGACGGCCAGGCCTACTACGACCGCTGCGTGCGCGCGCTGGCCGAGCTGCAGGCGGCCGAGGCGGAGCTGGACAGCGGCCGACGCGAACCGCAAGGCCGCCTGCGCGTCACCGCCCCGCTGGTGTTCGGCCGGCATTGCGTCGCGCCGGTGTTGCGCGAGCTGGCTGGCCGCTATCCACAGCTGGAGGTCGACATCTCGTTCAACGACCGCGTGGTGGACCTGATCGACGAAGGCTATGACCTGGGCATCCGCGTCGGCGACCTGCCGGACAGTTCCAGCCTCGCGGCGCGTCGGCTGGGCCTGCAGACCATGGGCATCGGCGCGTCGCCCGCCTATATCGCCGCGCACGGGCGTCCCGTCACGGCGCAGGAGATGCAGGGGCACGCCGGCATCATCTATGCGCGTGGCGGCCAGGACAAGGCCTGGACGATGCAGGACGAGGATGGCCGCGCGACGCAGCTGCGCCTGCGGCCGAGCCTGCGCCTGGACGACCTGCAGGCCATCGCCGACGCGGCCATCGCCGGCGCTGGCCTGGCCTGGCTGCCCTGTTGGATGCTGGCGCGCTACGTCGGCACGGGAGAGCTGGAGGTGCTGATGCACGGCGACCGCCTGGCCGCCCACGACGTGCACGCGGTCTGGCCGCAGGCGCGCCATCTGCCGTCCAAGACCCGCGCCGCGATCGACGCGCTGGCCGCGCGCGTGCCGGCGATGCTGGCACCGTAGCCGGTACGGCCGCGCGCGGATCGGGGAAAAACAATGCCGACCGCCAGGCGCGGCCGGCGCGCCGCACGGCTCGTTCAGCCGAACTTGCGCAGGGCGTCCAGCGCCAGGCCGGCGCCGATGCTGCCGAACAGGTCGCCCTCGACGCTGCGCGCGCCGGGCACCAGCGCCGACACGCTTTCGCGCAGCCGGGGCACGCGGCTGGAGCCGCCGGTGAAGAACACGGTATCCACGTCCGCCGCCGCCACGCCGGCGTCGCGCAACAGCGCGCCGACGGTGGTTTCCACCTTTTCGATCAGCCGGCCGACGCAGGCGTCGAACGACGGCCGCGTCACGTCCACGGCCAGCCCTGCGCCGACGCGCGACAGGTCGATGCGGGCCTCGGGCGCTTCCGACAGCGCGATCTTGGCCTCTTCCACCTGCACCGCCACCCAGTGGCCGGCGCGCTCCTTGACCAGATTCAGCAGCAGGTCGATCTTGGCGCGGTCGCCCGCCTCGGCGCGGATGTAGGCGAAGTGCTCGGCGGCCTTGCGGGTATAGGCCTGGTTGATGGTGTGCCAGCACGCCAGGTTGCCGTACTGCGTGGACGGCACGTCCTTGCCGCTGCGCAGCTGGCTGCCCAGGCCCAGCAGCGGCATGACATGGGCCAGGCTCAGCTGCTTGTCGAAGTCCGCGCCGCCGATGTGCACGCCGCCGTAGGCCAGGATGTCCTCGCGGCGGTCGGCCTTGCCGGCGCGGCCGGGGCCCAGCCGGATCAGCGAAAAGTCGGAGGTGCCGCCGCCGATGTCGATGACCAGCACCAGTTCCTCGCGGTCGATCTGCGATTCATAGTCGAAGGCCGCGGCCAGCGGCTCGAACTGGAACTCGATGTCGGTGAAGCCGATCTGGCGGGCGATCTCGCCCAGCGTGTCCTGCGCGGTCTGGTCGGCGGCCGGATCGTCGTCCACGAAGAACACCGGGCGGCCCAGCACCACGCGCTGGAAATCGCGGCCGGCAGCGGTCTCGGCGCGACGCTTGAGCTCGGCGATGAAGCGCGTGAGCAGCACGCGGAACGGAATGGAGCGGCCCTGGACCTCGGTCGAGCCGTCGATCAGCGAGCTGCCCAGCAGGCTCTTCATCGAGCGCATCAGGCGCCCGTCGTAGCCGGCCAGGTAGTCGGCGATGGCGCCACGGCCATAGCTGACCTCGTTGTCTTCGTCATGGAAGAAGATGGCCGACGGCAGGGTGGGCTTGCCGTCCTCGAGCGACAGCAGCGCGTGCTGGCCGGGGCGGCTCCAGCCCACGGTGGAATTGGACGTGCCGAAGTCGACGCCGCATGCGGAGGAAATCATGGAATTCAAAGGCTTGGGGGGCAAAACGGCGCACAAGTGTACCCTGCCCGCGCCGGATCGCTCCTTGCCCGCCCCCGCCCTCGTCCGCCGGGG
>NZ_JAGTJY010000167.1:0-14102 GCF_018195695.1 Achromobacter sp. Marseille-Q0513
CTGGCCGAGGCAGGCCCGCGCAAGGAAGACATCGCCGGCGCCGAGGCCCAGCTGCAGGCCACGCAGGCCCAGCTGGCGCTGCTGCGGCACCAGATCTCGCAAGGCGAGCTGAAGGCGCCCGCCGACGCCGTGGTGCGCTCGCGCCTGCTGGAGCCGGGCGACATGGCCACGCCGCAGCGGCCGGTCTACGCGCTGGCGCTGGCGCAGCCCAAGTGGGTTCGCATCTACGTGGGCGAGGCCGACCTGGGCAAGGTCAAGCCGGGCATGGCGGCCCGGGTCCAGACCGACAGCCAGCCCGACAAGCCCATCGCCGGCAAGGTCGGCTACATCTCGTCGGTGGCCGAGTTCACGCCCAAGGCTGTCCAGACCGAGGAGCTGCGCACCAGCCTGGTGTACGAAGTACGCGTGCTGGTTGACGACCCGCAGGACGCGCTGCGCCTGGGGCAGCCGGCCACGGTGCGCATGGCCCCGGACGCCGCGCAATGAACGAGGCCAGCGCCACGGTGGTCGCCGAGCGCGTGCGCAAGACCTTCGAGGCGCCCGGCGGCGGCCCGCTGCGGGCGGTCGACGACGTGTCGCTGCGCATAAGGCCGGGCGAGCTGACCGCGCTGGTCGGCCCGGACGGCGCCGGCAAGACCACGCTGCTGCGCATGCTGGCCGGGCTGCTCAGGCCGGACGACGGCGCGTTGCGGGTGCTGGACATCGACGTGACGCGCGACCCGCAGGCGGTGCAGGACCGCATCAGCTACATGCCGCAGCGCTTCGGCCTGTACGAGGATCTGAGCGTGCAGGAGAACCTGGACCTGTACGCCGACCTGCACGGCGTGCCGCAGGCGGCGCGCCGCGAACGCTATGCCCGCCTGCTGGAGATGACCGACCTGGCGCGCTTCACCGGCCGCCCGGCCGGCAAGCTGTCCGGCGGTATGAAACAGAAGCTGGGGCTGGCCTGCACGCTGGTGCGCTCGCCAGACCTGCTGCTGCTGGACGAGCCCAGCGTGGGCGTCGATCCGCTGTCGCGGCGCGATCTGTGGAAGATCGTGCAGCAGCTGATCGACGACGAGAACCTGAGCGTGATCGTCAGCACCGCCTACATGGACGAGGCCGAGCGCTGCGCCCAGGTCTTCGTCATGCACCAGGGCCGCCTGCTGGCCGAAGGCGCGCCGGCCCGCCTGACGGCGCGCGCGCGCGGCCTGACCTTTACCGCCACGCCGCCAGCGGACACGCCCGCGCGCGACCTGCAGGCGCGCCTGATCGACGCCGACGCGCTGATCGTGGACGCGGTGCCCAAGGGCGGTGCGGTGCGCTACATCCGCCAGCCGGACGCGGATCCGCGCGCGCTGGACGCGCTGCTGGGCGGCGTCGCGCGCCAGGCGCGGCCGGAAGAGCTGGAAGACGCGTTCATGATGATGCTGCGCCAGCATCAGGATGCCGGCGCGTCCGCGCCGCGCATGGCGCACGACCGGGCGGACGACATGGCGCAGGCGGCCGCGCCCGCCAGGAACGGCGGCGACGGCCCGGTGATCGTGGTGCGCGACCTGGTGCGCCGCTTCGGCGATTTCACCGCCGTGGCCAGCACCTCGTTCGAGGTGGCGCGCGGCGAGATCTTCGGCCTGCTGGGGCCGAACGGCGCCGGCAAGACCACCACCTTCCGCATGCTGTGCGGGCTGCTGCCCGCCACTAGCGGCCATCTGGAAGTGGCGGGCCTGAACCTGCGCACGGCCCGCGCCCAGGCGCGCGGGCGCATCGGCTATGTGTCGCAGAAGTTCGCGCTGTACGGCAACCTGACCGTGCGCGAGAACCCGGAATTCTTCGGCGGCGCCTATGGCCTGCGCGGCCAGGCCCGGCGCCAGCGCGTGGCCGCGATGGTGGATCAGTTCGGCCTGGACCCCCGGGCGGTCAGCGGCCTGCTGCCCGGCGGCTACAAGCAGCGCCTGGCCATGGCGGCCGGCCTGCTGCACGAGCCGGAGATCCTGTTCCTGGACGAACCGACCAGCGGCATCGACCCGCTGGCGCGGCGCGCGTTCTGGCGCGCCATCACCGCGCTGGCGCAAAGCGGCGTCACTATCATCATCACCACGCACTTCATGGAAGAGGCGGAATACTGCGACCGCATCGCCATCCAGGACGCGGGCCGCATGCTGGCGCTGGGCACGCCGGGGGCGGTACGCGCCCAGGCCGGCGGCGCGGGCGCGGCCGACATGAACAGCGCCTTCATCGCCATCGTCGAGCAGGGCCGCGCCCGCGCCGCCGGAGGCCAGGCATGAGCGGGTCCGGATTCCTGCGCCGCTTCCTGGCGTTGCTGCGCAAGGAAGTGCGGCAGATGCTGCGCGACAAGAGCAACATGGCCGTGGGCCTGCTGCTGCCCGCCGCGCTGATCCTGCTGTTCGGCTACGGCCTGTCGTTCGACGTCAAGCACGCGCCGCTGGCCGTGGTCATGGAAGATGCCTCGCCCGGCGCGCGCGAGGCGGTCCAGGGGCTGTGGGGCACAGCCTACCTGGCGCCGTCCTGGAGCGCCAACATGCCCGAGGCCGAGGCGCGCCTGCGCGCGGGCGAGGTCGATGCCATCGTGCGCGTGCCGCCGGATTTCTCGCGCCGCCTGGCGGCGGGGCAGGGCGGCGGCGCGCGCGTGCAACTGGTGCTGAACGGCAGCAACTCCACCACCGCGCAGACGCTGGAAGGCTATGTCGGCGGCGCCATCGGTATCTGGTCCCAGCGCCAGGCCGAGCGCGCGGGCGGCAAGCCGGCCGGCGCAGGCGTCGAGGTGGTGCAGCGCATGTGGTTCAACGAGGCGGGCATCAGCACCTGGTACCTGGTGCCCGGCCTGCTGGTGCTGGTGCTGACCTTGATCGGCGCCTTCCTGACCTCGCTGCTGATCGCCCGCGAGTGGGAGCGCGGCACGCTGGAATCGCTGTTCGTGACGCCGGTGCGTCCGGGCGAGCTGGTGCTGGCCAAGCTGGCGCCGTACCTGGCCATCGGCGCCATTGATCTGCTGCTGTGCCTGCTGGCGGCGCGCTTCCTGTTCGAGGTGCCGATGCGCGGCTCGCTGCTCATCATTTTCCTGGGCTCGATGCTGTACCTGACCGTCTCGCTGCTGCTGGGGCTGTTCATCTCGGGCGTCACGCGCAACCAGTTCCAGGCCAGCCAGATCGCGCTGCTGACCAGCTTCATGCCGGCAATGATGCTGTCCGGCTTCGTGTTCGACCTGCGCAACGTGCCGGCGGTCGTGCAGGCCGTGAGCTACGTGCTGCCCGCCACGCACTTCATGGGCATGATCAAGACGCTGTTCCTGGCCGGCAACGACTGGCCCACCATCCTGCGCAGCTCGGCCATCCTGTGCGGCTACGCGCTGGCGCTGGCCTGGGCGACCCGGCGCACGCTGAAGAAGAAACTGGACTGATCCATGCCTGCCCTCATCGCAACTCTGGCCCAGATCGGCGCGCTGATCCTGAAGGAACTGCTGGCCATCATCAAGGAGCCGTCCAGCCGCGTGATCCTGTTCGCGCCGGCGCTGATGCAGGCGCTGCTGTTCGGCTACGGCGCCACCTACGACCTGAACCACGCGCCTTACGCGGTGCTGGACCAGAGCCGTAGCGCGGCATCGACCGAACTGCTGGCGCGGCTGGACGGCGCCGGCGTCTTCACGCGCGCGGCCACGCTGACCTCGTCCGACCAGATCGCCGGCCAGATCGACGCCGGCAAGGCGCTGATGGTGATCAGCATTCCCGCCGACTTCCAGGACCGGCTGGCGGCCGGGCAGCGCGCGCCGCTGCAGGTCATCCTGGACGGCCGCAATTCCTCGACCGCCGGCGTCGCCGGCGGCTACCTGGCGTCCATCGTGGCCGACTTCAACGCGCGGCACGGCGCTCAGGCCCCGGGTGTGACCGTGGAACGGCGCGCCTGGTACAACCCCAACCTGGAATCGCGCTGGACCCTGATGCCGGGCCTGATCGCCGCGCTGAGCATGCTGCAGACCCTGCTGCTGGCCGCGCTGTCGGTGGCGCGCGAGCGCGAGCAGGGCACCTTCGACCAGCTGCTGGTCACGCCGCTCACGCCCATGCAGATCCTGATCGGCAAGGCGCTGCCGGCCATCCTGGTGGGGCTGATCCAGTCCACCATCATCTTCCTGATCATCCGCTTCTGGTTCCAGATACCGATGAACGGCTCGGTGTGGCTGCTGTACTTCGGGCTGCTCAGCTTCAACATCGCCGTGGTCGGCGTGGGGCTGTCGATTTCCGCGCTGTCGAACAGCATGCAGCAGGCCATGCTCTACACCTTCCTGGTGATCATGCCGCTGATGCTGCTGTCCGGCCTGCTCACGCCCGTGCGCAACATGCCCGAGGCGCTGCAGCTCGCCACCTACGTCAATCCGCTGCGCTTCGGCATGAACATCGTGCGCGGCGTCTACCTGGAAGGCGCGGGCTGGCGCGAGATCGGCGTCGACTTCATCCCCTTGCTGCTGCTGGCCGCCGTGACGCTGCCCCTGGCCGCGTGGCTGTTCCGCAACCGCATGTCCTGACATCGAGTATCGCCATGTCCGATTCATCCCATTCTTTCCGGCGCGTTTTTCCGTGTTCCCCGCGTCTCGTCCTGACCGCCTGCGCGCTGGCGCTCGCGCTGGCCGGCTGCGCCGTGGGGCCGGATTTCACGCGGCCCGAGACGGCGGCGCCCGACGACTGGAACAGCTGGCGCAGCGCCGACGACGCGCTGCGCGCGCCGCTGGCGGCCACGCCGGCGTTGCCCTCGCAATGGTGGCTGGCGTTCGGCGACCCCGTGCTGAACCAGTTGCAGCAGCGCGCCGTCGCCGCCAGTCCCGACCTGCGCACCGCGGCGCTGCGCTATGCGCAGGCGCGGGTCCAGCGCGGCGTGGTCGCCGCGCAGCGCGCGCCGGAGATCGACGCCAGCGGCGGCATCACGCGCCAGCGGCAGAGCGAGTACGGCGCCGGCACCCGCATGATCGACGCCATCGGCGGCGACCGCGAGACGCTGGCCAAGGCCCTGAGCGAGCCTTTCACGCTATATCAGGCCGGCTTCGACGCGTCCTGGGAACTGGACCTGTGGGGCCGCGTGCGCCGCTCCATCGAGGCCGCCGACGCGGACGTAGTCCGCCAGGCCGCGCTGCTGGACCTGGCCCGGCTGACGCTGGCCAGCGACCTGGCGCGCAACTACTTCGAACTGCGCACCGCCCAGCGCCAGATCCGGCTGGCGCGCGAGGACATCGCCGCGCTGGAAGACCGCATGCGTATCCTGGCGGCGCGCGCCCAGGGCGGCACGGTGGGCCAGCTGGACCTGGAGCAGCAGCGCGCCGACCTGGCCGATACCCGCGCGCAACTGCCGCCGCTGCTGGCGCAGGCGGCGGCCAGCATCAACCAGATCGCGCTGCTGCTGGGCGAGCGGCCGGGGGCATTGCGCGACGAGCTGGCGGATCGGGAGACGAGCGCGGGCATCAATATGGACGGGGGCAAAGGCGCGGGCAAGAGCACCACCGCCGGCGCGCCGGCCTTGCCTGACCTGGCGCTGGGCCTGCCGTCCGAGGTCGCGCAGCGCAGGCCCGACATCCGCGCCGCCGAAGCCAGGCTGCATCGCGCCACCGCCAACATCGGCGTGGCCCAGGCCGACCTGTATCCCAGCATCCGCCTGGGCGCGCATCTAGGCCTGGAGTCGTACCTGAGCGGCGAGTTCGCGGACTGGGGTAGCCGGGCCTGGTCCATCGGCCCCAGCCTGAGCCTGCCGCTGTTCGACCATGGCCGCCGCAAGAGCGTGGTGGAACTGCGCAAGCTGGAGCAGCAGGAAGCGGCGGTCGATTTTCAGCAAACCGTGCTCAAGGCCTGGCAGGAGATCGACGACGCGCTCAACGCCTACACGGCCGAACGCCAGCAGGCCCGGCAGCTGGCCGAGCGCGCGCGCAGCGCTGGCGACGCCTACAAGCTGGCGCTGGCGCGTTACGAGGGCGGGGCGGTGGACTACACCGTGGCGCTGGACAGCCAGCGACGCTATCTGCAGGCGCGGCGCGACCTGGCCGCCAGTGTAGGGCGGCTGGCCACGCGCTATGTGACGGTCAACAAGGCCATCGGCAATGTGCCGCGCGACGAGGCCATCGGCAGCGTGCCGCGCGACGAGCCTCCGGCGTCCGCCCGGCCCTAGCCGTCACGCTCAGGCAAAGCGGCCGAGCAGCGCCTCGGCCGTGACCACCATGCAGTATTCGCCGTCCAGGTTGGCCAGCGACATGGCATGCACCTCGTCCGCGCCGCGCGGCGCGCCGTTCCAGTCCTTGCGCCCGAAGGTGAAACAGCCGTCGGCCACCAGCCAGGTCTGGAAACCCAGGTTGCCGGCCATGCGCACCGTGGCCTCGACGGAGTTGTTGGTGATGACGCCGACGACGACCAGGGCGTCGTGGCCCGCGTCGCGCAGCCGCTGTTCCAGGCCGGTGCCGATGAAGGCGTTGTTGGTCTGCTTGCCGATGACCGGCTCGCCGGCCGCCGGCAAGGCTTCCGGCTTGAAGGCATGCCCCGGCTGGCCCGGCCGGTAGTGCGATTGCGGATGGGTGGAATCATGGCGCACGTGCCACACCGGCCAGCCCTGGCCGCGCCAATGCGCCAGCAGGCGCGCGATCTGCGTCTCGGCCTGGGGATTGTTGCGCTGGCCCCAGCTGGGATGATCGATGGCCTGCTGCAGGTCGATCAGCAGCAGCACGGCGCCGGGCGCGGGAAGCGATGAGGACATGGACGGACTCAGTTCGCGGAAGTGGGTTCGGCCGTGCGCGAGGCCTGGCTGGGCATGCGCTCGACGGCCAGCGTGCCGGGGCGGTCCGGGGAAGGGCGCAGCACCACCGCATGGTTCGGCCCGCCCGCGCCCAGATTGGGCAGGTCGGCCGGCCGCGCCGCCACGGCATTGAAAGGGCCGCCGCCGCTGGCGGGCACGCCGTCCAGCGTCAGGCTGGCCGCCCAGGCGCCGCCATGGCGCGACAGCACCTGGTAGCGTTGCGGCGCGCCGGCGGCGCGGGCGACGATGTACACCGTGTCGCCGATCACGCTCATGGCGGGCGGCGACGCGGCCAGGGCGTCCAGCTTCGCCGGCTTGCCGCGCTCGACCAGCCAGAGCGCGCCGCCCGGACGTTCCAGGATCGCCAGCATCACATTGCCCTGCGCGTCGACGCCCACCGCCGGGCGGCCGATATAGGACACGCCCAGGTCGGCCGGCGCGCTCCAGTCCATGTCCAGGTCGCTGGTGTCGCCGGCCTCCACCAGCCGGATCAGGTGATTGTCGCCACGCTGCCGGAAATACAGCTCGACGCGCCGCTCGTGGTCGCGGATCGCCGCCAGCCCGCCCGCCGCCTGCGGCGCCGGCACGCGCCGCCAGTCCTGCCACTCGGGCGCCTTGCCCTTGGGAGCCGGCAACTGGCGCGTGTAGTACAGCGCGCCCGCCGAGGTGGCGGCCAGGATCACATAGCGCCCGTCGGCGGCGCGCGCCGCGGCCGGCGAGCCGGTCACGCCGTCCAGCGCCGGCAGGGCCTGCCACGTCCCCCAGCTGCCGTCGATGCCCGACGGCGCGATCCAGTGCAGCTGGCCGTCGTAGCCCAGCGCCACGGCGGCCGCGTCGCCCTGCGGCGCCACCACCGGAATCTGCGCCACGCGCATGCCGCCCAGCGCCTGCCAGCCTTGCCAGGTGCCGTCATGGCGTTGCTTGTTGGCCCACACGCCGCCCAGCGGATCGCGCGCCATCAGGCCCGCCGTGCCGTCGGCATGGGTGTAGCTGACCAGCGGCCCGTTGGTGCGGCCGCCCAGGCTCTGCCAGCGGCGCTGGCCCGAGTCCCAGCGGTTGACGGCCGCATTGGTCTCGCCGGCGGCGAACACCACCAGGCCGCCGCGCCCGTCGGCGTACAACTGCGGCGTGATGTCCTGGCGCGACACGTAATAGGCGCGCTGCACCCAGGCGGCGGCCGGGCCGGCCGGCTCCTTGCAGCCGCTCGGGCCGGCGCAGTAGTGGTAGTCGTTCCAGGCATAGTGCTGGAAGATCACGGACTTGCCGGCGATCTCGGCCGGGTCCAGGTTACTGGCGCGTTCCTGGCTGGGGTAGTCGATATAGCCGGCCTCGGCGTAATTGCCGGGCACGCGCAGCATGGCCTCGCGCACCAGCCGCGCGCTGGCGATATGGTCGGGATGGCCGTGGCCCGCGCAGCGCCAGCACAGCTGCGTGTAGGGCACGCTGATGGTGTCGTCCAGATGGCGCACCGTGGTCGGCGCGTACTGGCGGATCAGGTCGGCCAGCGTGTCGACCAGCTCGGGACGGGTGTAGCGCTCGGCATGCGGACCCAGCGTATCGGCGCTCTGGCCGGGCTCGGACTCGACGCGGCTCAGCGGCGTCAGGCTGCCCCAGCCCTGGCCCAGCCAGGGATCCTTCAGGCGCATGTGCCACAGTTGCACGCGCGGGTTGCCCTTGAGCGTGAAGCGCGCGATCGTGTGCCCGCCGGCCACGGCCGTGTCTTCCTTCCATTCATCGGGCTGATGCGCCATGTAGGCATAGGCCGCGCGCACGCCGCGCTCGCGGCCCAGCATGTAGCCGTCGCCCTCGCCGGCGTCGCTGGCGGTCAGGTAGACCAGCCGCACGCAGCCGCCCGCCTCGATGTTCGAGGCGATATCCGGGTTCATGAACAGCAGGTCGTCGTCCAGGTGCGCGACAAAGGCCAGGTCCTTGATGCCATGGCATTGCGCCAGCGTGGGCGGGGCGGCCTGCGCGGCAAGCGGGATCAGGCCGGCCAGCGCGCACAGCAGCGCGCGGGCGGCGCGCATCGGCCAAGCCATCGTTGCGGGCATATCAGTCCTTGCGTGACAGGCGGCGCGTCTCCGAAGCGCGTCGGGATCGGCGGACGCCGGGCTGGGGTCGAAGTGGGGAATTGTAGTGCGGCCGGATGACGGGCCCGTGCCGGGTCGCCAGGGGACGCCGGCCGGGCCTGGCCTGGCCGGCTGAAAGGTCAGGCCGTGGCCAGGGGCGGCGGGGTGTCGGGGTGTCGGCCCGACGGCAAGGCAAACACGTCGGGCATGAGCAGGGCGGGCGGACGGCGCCGCTCAGCGTTTTCTTCTGGAATCAGGCCTCGGACTCGTGGCACACCACTTCGATGTTGTGCCCGTCCGGATCCAGCACGAAGGCCGCGTAGTACGCGCCGGTGTACTGCGGCCGCAGGCCCGGCGCGCCGTTGTCCTTGGCGCCCGCCGCCAGCGCCGCGTGATAGAACGCATCGACCTGCTCGCGCCGGTCGGCGATGAAGGCGATGTGCAGGTGCGCGGGTTTTTCATGGGTCTGGAACAGGCATAGCGATGCCTTGCCGTTGGGGCTCAGCTCGACGCCGTAGCTGGGTTCGCCTTCGGAAGCGATCACCACGCCCAGCGGCGCCAGCGCCTTGAGGTAAAACGACTTGCTGGTCTGGTAGTCGGTGACGCCGAACTTGACGTGGTCGAACATGGTGCCTCCTGCGTTGCGCGAGCCGCGTGGGCCATGCGCTTGTGGGAACGACGAGGGCGGGATCGCCCGCGAACGATCATAGCAACGGAGCAGGGCGGCGTTGCCCGGTTGCGGCTGCATCGCAACATTCTTGCTCGCACCGCAAGGAGCGGAGTGCGGCGGCGAGCGATGTTGCGGGCCTACAATCCGCGCTACATGATCCTGCTCCTGCTGGAATTCCGGGATCGACGGGCAAGCCAAACCACCGACGGGCAGGCAATGAGCAAGCAATGTAATGAGCCAGCAATGAGCCAGCAATGAGCAAGCAACATACCGAAGTCAGCAAGTTCCTCAGCTACGTGCTGCGCCACGAACCGCAGTCCATCGGCCTGACGCTGGACCGCGAAGGCTGGGCCGGCATCGACGCGCTGATCGCCGGCGCCAATCAGGCCGGCCGCAAGCTCGACGCCGACCTCATCCGCGCCGTCGTGAGCAGCAACGACAAGCAGCGCTTCAAGATTTCCGACGACGGCCTGCGCATCCGCGCCGTGCAGGGCCACTCGACCGATACCGTCGACATCCAGCGCGAGCCCAGGCAGCCGCCGGCCTTGCTCTACCACGGCACCGCCACGCGCTTTCTTGACTCGATCATGGCCGAGGGCCTGCGTCCCGGCCAGCGCCACCAAGTACATCTGTCCGAGAACATCGCCACCGCCATGGCAGTGGGCCAGCGCTACGGCACGCCCGTGATCCTGAAGGTCGACGCGCTGCGCATGCATCAGCAAGGGCATGCGTTCTTCCAGGCCGACAACGGCGTGTGGCTGACGGACAAGGTGCCCGCCGAGTTCCTGACACGGGACTAGCTGCCCGCGCCAGACGCGGCGTGGCTTGCCATCCGGACGCCGCGCGCACACCGCGCAAGCTGCATTCCCGCCTGAACCCCGCCCGCAAACGCCTCTTGCGGGGAAGCGGCTGGCTCGCGCTTGCGCATGCCGCCGGCGCAGACGCCCAACGTCCCTCCGTTCGCTCAAATCTCTCCTTGCCTACCGTGGGAAAACCCCGAGTCCGGAACGCTTGCACAGAATATTCTCGAATCCGATAATTTTCTTATTCGAGAATTATTGCGTCGTACCCGAGCAAGGACCGCAGGCCCGCTTCCGAGTGCCGTGAGCCGCGCCCAGGCGCCGACGCATGCCCGCGAGCCGTGCCGAGCCGGCGTCTGCGCGCCATCCGTCACAACGGACGGCACGCAAACCCCGGGGACCGCCCGCCACGCTCGCAGGCGCCCGCAGCGCATCAGTACATACCTATAAGTACATACACAAGTACAAACCGGAGACATGCATGAGCGCGTTCAAGGAAATCAGCAAGATAGCCGGCGCCTTCGTCGGCGTGATCGTCGGCGCGGGCTTCGCCTCGGGCCAGGAGATCCTGCAATTCTTCACCAGCTTCGGCGTCTACGGCCTGATCGGCTGCGTGGTCGCGGGCCTGACCTTCGTCTTCCTGTCCATGGTCTTCTCGACCCTGGGCCAGCGCCTGCGGGCGCAATCGCACAAGGAAGTCGTCCAGGCCCTGCTGGGCCGGCACCTGGGCATGGTGTTCGACCTGCTCATCACCTTCTTCCTGTTCGCCATCACGGTCGTGATGCTGGCCGGCGCCGGCTCGCTGCTGCAGCAATGGCTGGGCCTGCCCGAAGTCTGGGGCAGCGTGCTGGCCACCGTCGCCACCGTGCTGATCGTGTGCCTGGACGTGCGCCAGGTCATCGCCTTCATCGGCGCCGTCACGCCGTTGCTGGTGTTCCTGACCGTCGTGGTCGCCGCCTATGTCGTCAGCACCCCGCACGCCAGCCACGACGTGCTGCTGGCCGCCGCGCAACAGCAGCCGCGCGGCGCCAGCCAGTGGCTGGTGGCTGCTTTCCTGTACGTGTCCTACAACATCGTCGCCGGCATGCCGTTCCTGGTCATCATGGGCGGCCAGGCCAGCTCGCGCCGCAACGCGCTGTGGGGCGGCGTCCTGGGCGGCGTGCTGCTCGGCATCCTGATGCTGCTGATCGGCGCCGCCATGTACCTGCGCATCGACACCCTGGGCGGCGTGTCCATGCCCATGCTGGCGCTGGCCACCCAGATCTCGCCGGGACTGGGCCACCTGATGTCGCTGGCCATCTTCGGCATGATCCTGAACACCGCCGTCGGCATGCTGTACGCCTTCGTCGCCCGCATCCTGCCGGCCGGCGGCACGCCGTTCCGCCTGGGCACCAGCGTCGCCGGCATCGCCGCGCTGGCCGGCAGCTTCGTCGGCTTCATCAAGCTGGTCGGCGTGGTCTATCCCATCTACGGCTACATCGGTTTTCTGCTGATGGGCTGCACGCTGGTGTGCTGGCTGCGCTCGGCGCGGCCGCGCGCCATCGCATGAGGCGGGCAGGGGCCTCGTCCGCCTGAGGGGCCCCGGCATGCCCTGGCCGGCCATACGGTGTTCGATACCCATCCGCGCGCGGAGCGGGTATCGTCATGCCGCAGAACACGCGGCAAGACACCGTACTCAACCGACCAAGGAACGCAAGATGCTTCGTCCCGGAATCACCCTGGATAATTTCCTCGAACGCCAGCGCGGCACGCTGCCCGACACCTACGGCGTGCGGCCGCTGGCCCTGTCCGAGGGGCGCATGAGCATGGAAATGACCGTCGCGCCCTGGATGATGGCGCCCAACGGCTACCTGCACGCCGCCAGCCTGGTCATGCTGGCCGACACCTGCGCCGGCTACGCCACCATGGCGCACCTGCCCGAAGGCGCCAAGGGCTTCACCACGCTGGAACTGAAATCCAACTTCCTCGGCACCGCCCGCGAAGGCGTGCTGAGCGTGGAAGCCATCGCCGACCACATGGGCCGCAGCACGCAAATCTGGTCCGCCAACGTGGTCGACGCCACCGGCCGCAAGCTGGCGCTGTTCCGCTGCTCGCAGGTCATACTCTGGTGATCGTTGGATAATGCCGCCCGTGGGCGGCGCGCCGAATGACGCCGCGCCGCTCGCCACCATCGACGATCACGGTTACCGGCACACGGCGCGCGCCGCCGGTCCGCCCGGGAACACAGGAGCGCAAGGCATGACGCTGAAAAAGAAAGGGAAGTTCTGGTACGGCACGACGCAGGAAGACCTGCAGACGGAAATGCGCCGCTACAGCGCCGACAACGTCTACGAGGCCACCCGCTACGCCGCCTCGGCCTGCGCCTGCGGCGGCAAGACTTTCACGCTGGACACCGACGAAGACGCCGGCGTCGCGCTGCGCACCTGCACTGCTTGCGGCAACGAACACTACATGGGTGATAGCGCCAGCTATGCGGACGAGGCCGAGCCGGCACGCCACCCCTGCGTATGCGACGGCGTAGCGTTCGAGCTGCTTTCGGGCGTCGCCCTGTATGAAGACAGTAACGACGTGCGCTGGTACTACATCGGCTGCCGCTGCGCGCAGTGCGATCTGGTCGGCGTCTTTGCCGACTGGAAATGCGAGGCAGGAGACGCCGACGCATTCCTGGCGGCGGTCTGACGCGCAGCCACCGCCGCTGCGCCGTTCAATGAAGCTGGTCTGAGCCTTCGGGCTGCAATCCCGACAGGGCGTTCCAGTCGGGATCCTTGTACGTGCGCAGCTGCAGGGGATAGGCCGGATGCCCCGCCAGGCAGGCGTTGAACGCGTCCAGGAAGGCCTCGACGTCGTGGGTGTAGTAACGCCATTCCTTCTGGTGATTGCCGGTCAGGCACGCCACCTGCACCCCGATGGGGGAGTCCTCGAAGCCCTTTTCGATGGCCTCTTCGAAATTGTTGGTGTGCTGCTTGTCTTCCTCATTGGGCATGCCGGATTCAACGCCCTGGTACGGCCAGGAGATGACGATCAGATTGTCATTCGCCTGACGCGCGGACGCCGACGGCAGCCCGGTACGAAAACGAACGATGACCGACAGGCCGTCGATCTGGGCTTCGCCCACCGACCATAGATCGCCTGGAAAAATGCTGCTCATGAAGAAGATTCCTGTGTGTATGCCGGACCGATGTGGGGCGGCGGTTGTTGCTGGGACAAGTTTGCGCGGATGGTCTTGAGGACGGGGTAGGGCGTATGCCGGGCCGGTTTTCGCGGCGTCTCGATGCAGCGTTCGGTGGATGGCGCTCTCAAGGAAAGCCAGTGCCGTCTTGCGAAATGAGCGTCGCGATATCGCCCGCCATTTCTACCGTCGTCCGGGACCTGGGCGTAGCTTGTCTTCAAATGTCGAACAACGCGAGAGTCTATCGCATGCGGGTTGCGATGATGGCTGCGCGCAAGGCTTGATGCCCGGAACAGGGCGCGGGTTGGGGGTGCGATTGATTGCCTGCCGGCAATCTGGTTGGGGATACCGGCAGGCGTTCGCTACAACGCAGCGGGTCTTATTGCATGACCGCGGGCGCGGCATGCTGCGCCGCGCCGGGCTCCGTGGCTGCGTCGATCGCGCGGGCCTGTTCCAGCATGGTCTCGGTCAGGACGCCCAGGTGCTCGCACAGGCATTCCACGCCGCCCATCAATGAGGCAACGGTCCACGCGTCCAAAGGCTGCGCGCCGGTGGCGTCGGGCTCGGCCGCGCTATTGCCGACCATGCGGGCGATGGTCTCGATGGCGTTGCGGGCGCGGTCGATGTGATGGAGA
>NZ_JAGTJY010000168.1:0-13990 GCF_018195695.1 Achromobacter sp. Marseille-Q0513
ACCGGCAAGAACGAGCTGATGTACGGCACCTCCGGTCCGGGTTCCGCTCCCCACCTGGCCGGCGAGATGTATGCCGAGGCCGCCGGCGCCAGGATGACACCGGTCCCGTACAAGGGCAGCGCGCCGCTGGTGACCGCGCTGATCGGCGGCGAAGTCGCGCTGGGCGTGGACACCGTGGCGTCGGCCGCGCCGCACGCCAAGGCCGGCAAGGTGCGCGCGCTGGCCGTCACCGGCGCGCATCGCTCGCCGCAGCTGCCAGACGTGCCGACCTTCGCCGAGGCCGGCCTGCCCGCGGTCTCCATGGTCGGCTGGTACGGCCTGGTCGCTCCGGCAAAGACGCCCGCGCCGGTGCTGGATACGCTGGGCCGCGCGGTCGAGGAAGTCATGCGCGACCCGCAGGTGCGCAAGTCCATCGAGGACATGGCGATGGAGCCGGTATTCATGCCGGGCCCGGCCTTCCGCGACCAGATTTCCAGCGAACTGGCCACCTTCGGCGCCGTCGGCAAGCGCGCCGGCATCACGCTGGACTGACGCCGCCCGCGCTTTTCGTCTCCTTCCTCTTGGGGCTTGGGCGGTTCGTGGCTTCCTTGTTCGGTAATAAGAATTACAATCATTAATCAGTTACCGAACAAGCAGCCGGAACCCGGCGCCCGGCGCGGGCTCGCGGCCGCGTCCACAACAACAAGAGGTCCCCCCTGAAATCCGGTTTCCGCCTTTCGATGGCCTGGCTGCACACCTGGGCCGGCCTGTGGTTTTCCTGGCTGCTGTACGCCGTGTTCCTGACCGGCACGCTGGCCGTGTTCTCCGAAGCCATCTCGCACTGGATGAACCCGGAACACGCCATCGAGGAAGCGCGGACCGCGCAGCGCGAAGCGCCCACGGTCGACCGAAGCCGCCGACTCGACATGGCCGTGCAATACATGAGCCGCAACCATGGCGGCGCGAACATGTGGGAAATCTGGCCGGTCAACCGCCACCACGACAACGGACTGGTCGCCTACTGGTTCGACCAGAACCATCAGTATGCCGACGCCGAACTGGATCCCGACACCGGCGAGCCGCTGCCCGAGGAACACCACGGCGAGGGACGGCAGACGGCCGGCGGCGCGCACTTCGTCAACTTCCACTACACCCTGCACAGCCCCGGCATCGGGCTGTGGATCGTGGCCCTGGCCGGCATGGCCATGCTGGTGGCGCTGGTGTCGGGCATCATCACCCACAAGCGCATCTTCAAGGACTTCTTCACCTTCCGTTCCGGCAAGGGGCAGCGTTCCTGGCTGGACGCGCACAACGCGGCCGCGGTGCTGACGCTGCCCTTCCAGTTCATGATCGCTTACACCGGCATCGTCATCTCCAGCCTCACGCTGATGCCGGCGCCCATCGCGGGGGTCTACGGCACGGGGCCGGACGCCGAGCGCCAGTACCTGGCCGAATACACCGGCGACACGCCGCCGGCGCGCACCGGCCAGCCGCTGGCCGTGCCGGCGCTGGAGCCCATCGTGGCGCGGGCCGAGAAGCTGATCGGCCAGGAGGCGCGCGCCATCGTCATCACCCATCCTGAAGACGGGTCCATGCGTATCGGCGTGTACGGCTGGAATGAAGACGCCGAAACGCGTTCGCGCATCAGCAGCACCACCGGCATGGCCGAGTATTCCGCCGCCACCGGCGAGCTGCTGCGCTCGCGCCCGGCCGGCGGCGTGGCGGGCGGCGCGCCATCGCTGCTGCAGCAGGCCATGAGCGACCTGCACATGGTCAAGTTCGGCGGGCTGGCGATGAAGTGGCTGTACTTCGTCTGCGGCCTGGCGGGCGCGGCCATGATGGGCACCGGCGCGGTGCTGTTCATGGTCAAGCGTCGCACCAGGATGGGCGACGAGTTCGGCGCCGCCACCGCGCGCATGTACCGCCTGATCGAAGGCCTGAACGTGGCCGCGCTGGCGGGCCTGGGCATCGCCTGCATCGCCTATTTCTGGGCCAACCGCCTGCTGCCGGTGGCGCTGGAACAGCGCGCCGCCTGGGAGATCCGCGCCTTCTTCGGCGCCTGGGCATTGACGCTGCTGCACGCCTGGCTGTGCAGCCCGCGCCGCGCCTGGATCATCCAGCTCTCGCTGCTGGCCGCGCTGTGCCTGCCGCTGCCGGCGCTGTCGCCGCTGGCGGTGGGCGACCACCTGGCGGCGCAGATCGCGCGCGACGATTGGGAAAGCGCCGGCGTCGAGCTGGCCACGCTGGCCTTCGGCATGCTGGCGGCCTGGGGCGCATGGCGCGTCGCCCGGCGCAAGCCCGCCGCCGCCCGTCCGGCGCGCGGCGCAACGCCCGCCGCGCCCGCCTCCATCCAGGAGATCTCCCATGACCATGCATGACGCCCTGGGCATCCTGCTCGCGCTGCTGACGTCCTACGCCGGCATGGCCTGCCTGAGCCTGGCGATGCCGCGCCATTTCGATCAGGTATGGCATCGCGATCCCTCGGCCAGCCATGCGCGCGCGCTACGCGCCGCCGGCGTGCTGCTGCTGGGCCTGGCGCTGCTGCCCTGCGTGGCGCTGTGGGGCAACACCGTCGGCGTGGTCGCCTGGCTGGGCTGGCTGTCGGCCGGCGCCCTGCTGTGGGTCGGCATGCTGTCCTGGGCGCCGCGCCCGGCCGCCGGCACCGCCGCGCTGGCCGTGGCGATCTCGCTGGCGGGCGTGGGCATCGGTTTCTAGCGACGCCTGCCCGCTCGCGGGCGTCAGGATGCCGCGAGTCCGCCCAGCACCTCCAGCACGGCGGCCGCCGCCGCGCCCGGCTCGGGCGCGGCGCGATAGGCCAGCGCCATCGGCCGCCTGAGCGGCGGCGACAGCGCGCGCCATCGCACGTCCGTGTTTCGCGTGTCCTCCACCTCGGCCAATGGCAGGATGGCCGCGCTCTGGCTGGCCGCCGCCAGGCCTTTCAACGCGCCGGGATAGCTCAGGGCCAGGAACGGCCTCGGATTGAAGCCCGCCTGACCGAACCAGGACGCGATCAGGCCGTGCATCTGCGTGCCCGGCGCGAAGCAGGCCCAGCGCCGCGTCGACAGCCATTCCGGCGTGACAGCCTCGGGCGCTTCCCATGACGCGGGCAACAGCGCGACCATCTCGTCGTCGCGCCAGGGCACGACGGCCACCTGGGCCGTGGCGGGCTGCGGACTGGCGACGATGGCCACGTCCAGCGTGCCGCCCTGCAACCGCAACATCGCCTCGGCCGAACCCACCGCTTCCAGCTTCACGTCCACGCCGGGCGCGCGCCGGCCCAAGGCCTCCAGCACGAGCGGCAGCAGGCGGATGCCGACGCCGGCCGACACGCCCACCCTCACCACTCCCACGCTGCCCTCGGCGCGGCGGCGCACGATGTCCACGAGATCATCGCTGGCGGCCAGCAGCTTGCGTCCTTCCTCGACCAGCGCCTGGCCCGCCGGCGTCAGTCCGGCCTGGCGCCGGCCGCGCAGCACCAGCGGAACCTGCATGCGCGCCTCCAGTTCCTTGATGTGCAGGCTGATCGTGGGCGGCGCCAGATGCAGCGCCTGCGACGCCGCCGCGAAGGTGCCCAGGTCGGCGATCGCTATCAGGGTCTGGATCTGATCCAGGTTCAGGTTACGCATCAGTTTTCCTGACGATTGAGGTCAGTTCATTCAACTTTACGGATGGCAGTGTATCTCCGAGCATGCTGCTCCATGAATCACGACACATCCACACCGCCCTCCCACGTCGCCACCGCCCGCCCCGCCATCGAACCGCCGTCGGACGCAACCCGGCCGCGTCCCGCCATGCCCTGGCTCCACCGCCTGGGCGCGGCCTTGATGCGCCGGCTGCGACGCGCTGAAAAACGCATCACCGACAACTTCAGGGTGCCGCCGAACGGCGCTTGAGGGGACGCATTGCGTCTTTTCCCGCCCGGCCGGTGGGGTTTGCGCGCGATCAAGCGCCGGCCAAATCCGGCGCGGCTGCGCCGCGATCGACACCATATGTGGTGATAGAGTTTCCACACTCCACTACATATGGTGCCACCCATGCAGATTGAACACATCCTCAAGCGTGACGGCCGCGTCGTCGGATTCGACGCCGGCAAGATCGCCCAGGCCATCGCGGCGGCGGGCCGGAGCACCGGAGAGCTGGACCCGCGTGCCGCCCAGGCGCTGGCCGCCACGGTGGCCGCGGCGCTGACGCGCGACGGCAATGTCTGCCCCGGCGTGGAGACCATCCAGAACCATGTCGAGGAAGCGCTGGTGCGCGCCGGCCACTGGCGCACGGCGCGCGCCTACATCGTGCACCGCGAGCAGCACGCGCGGCTGCGTTCGCTGCGCCACACGCTGGTGGACGTGGAAAGCGCGATGGAGGAATACCTGGAGCAGCGCGACTGGCGCGTCAACGCCAATGCCAACCAGGGCTACAGCCTGGGCGGCCTGATCCTGAACGTGGCCGGCAAGGTCACGGCCAACTACTGGCTGTCCAACGTCTTCACGCCCGAGGCGGGCCAGGCCCACCGCGACGGCGACATCCACATCCACGACCTGGACATGCTCAGCGGCTATTGCGCCGGCTGGTCGCTGCGCCAGCTGCTGACGGAAGGCTTCAACGGCATCCCCGGCAAGGTCGAGGCCACGCCGCCGCGCCACATGTCGGCCGCCATCGGCCAGATCGTCAACTTCCTTGGCACGCTGCAGAACGAATGGGCCGGCGCGCAGGCCTTCAGCTCCTTCGACACCTACATGGCGCCCTTCATCCGCCGCGACGCGATGACCTACGCCGACGTCAAGCAATCGATGCAGGAGCTGATCTACAACCTGAACGTGCCCAGCCGCTGGGGCACGCAGACGCCCTTCACCAACCTGACCTTCGACTGGACCTGCCCGGCCGACCTGCGCGAGCAGATCCCCTACATCGGCGGCGAGGAAATGCCCTTCGCCTATGGCGACCTGCAGGCCGAGATGGACATGATCAACCGCGCCTACATCGAGGTGATGATGGCCGGCGACGCCAAGGGACGCGCCTTCACCTTCCCCATCCCGACCTACAACATCACGCCCGACTTCGACTGGGACCATCCCAACACCACGCGCCTGTTCGAGATGACGGCGCGCTACGGCCTGCCCTATTTCCAGAACTTCCTGAATTCGGACCTGGAGCCGCACATGGTGCGCTCGATGTGCTGCCGCCTGCAGCTGGACCTGCGCGAGCTGCTCAAGCGCGGCAACGGCCTGTTCGGCTCGGCCGAGCAGACCGGCTCGGTCGGCGTGGTGACGGTGAACTGCGCGCGCCTGGGCCACCTGCATCGGGGCGACGAGGCCGGCCTGATGGCGCGTCTGGACCGCCTGCTGGAACTGGGCCGCGACGTGCTGGAGACCAAGCGCAAGGTGGTGCAGCGCTACATCGACCAGGGCCTGTATCCGTATACCCGGCGCTACCTGGGCACGCTGCGCAACCACTTCAGCACGCTGGGCGTGAACGGCATCAACGAGATGGTCCGCAACTTCAGCGGCGACGCCGACGACCTGACCACGCCCGCCGGCCACGCGCTGGCGCTGCGCCTGCTGGACCGGGTGCGCGCGCGCATGACCGAGTTCCAGGAGCAGACCGGCCACCTCTACAACCTGGAAGCCACGCCGGCCGAGGGCACCACCTACCGCTTCGCCCGCGAGGACCGCAAGCGCTATCCCGATATCCTGCAGGCCGGCACCGAGGCCCAGCCCTACTACACCAACTCCAGCCAGCTGCCGGTGGGCTACACCGACGATCCGTTCCAGGCGCTGGCGCAGCAGGAGGCGCTGCAGGGCAAGTACACCGGCGGCACCGTGCTGCACCTGTACATGAACGAGGCCGTGTCCTCGGCCGACGCCTGCAAGGCGCTGGTGCGGCGCGCGCTGGCGAATTTCCGGCTGCCCTACATCACGGTCACGCCGACCTTCTCGATCTGCCCCACGCACGGCTACCTGGCCGGGCACCACGAGTTCTGCCCCAAGTGCGACGCCGAGCTGCTGGCCAGGCAATCGGCCTGCTGCGCCCCGGCCTAGTGTGCAGTCCCGCAGATACGCCCGCACGAAATCCACCCCTAGCCGCCATGGCGTCGTTGCAAATCCTCGCGATACCTACGGGTATCACTGCGGTTTGCGCCTAGCCCTGACGCCTATGGATGAATTTCGTCATGCGGACGTACCTACGGGACAGCACACTAGCGTGCCATCCCCCCCGCGCCGGACAGACCGCCCGGCGCCTTAACCAGAAGGAAGCCCCACCATGCAAACCCTGATGACCGCGCCATCCGCGCCCCAGGCCGCCGCCGCGCCGGTCCTGGACGACAGCCAGCGCGTGCGCTGCGAAGTCTGGACCCGCGTCATGGGCTATCACCGGCCCGTCTCTTCGTTCAACACCGGCAAACAAGGCGAGTTCAATGAGCGCCGCTTCTTCGTCGAACCCCGCGCCTGAGGCGGCGGCCGGCCCCCGGGCCGGTTCGCGCCTGCACACCGCGCGCGCCCACGCCACGCCGCCGCTGCCGAGCGCGCAGGCGCTGCCGCGCCATTCGCCCGCCGTCGGCGGGCTGACCCCTTTCTCCACCGTGGACTGGCCCGGCACGCTGGCCGCCGTGGTCTTCATCGCCGGCTGCCCCTGGCGCTGCCACTACTGCCACAACCCGGAGCTGCAGACCCGCGCCGCGCGCTACGACTGGCGCGAGGTGCGCGCCTTCCTGGCCACCCGCCAGGGCCTCCTGGACGCGGTGGTGTTCTCTGGCGGCGAGCCGCTGAGCGAGCCGCGCCTGCCGGCCATGATCCGCGATGCGCGGCGCATGGGCTACCGCATCGGCCTGCACACGGCGGGCATCTATCCGCTGCGGCTGGCCGACGCGCTGCGCCACCTGGACTGGGTCGGCCTGGACATCAAGGCCGACGCCCAGGGCTATGACGACATCACCGGCCGGCGCGAATCGCAACGGCCGGCGCAGGCCTGCCTGACGCTGCTGCTGGCGTCCAGCGTGGAATTCGAATGCCGCATCACCTGGCATCCCGACTGGCTGGACGAGGCCCGGTTGCTGGCGCTGGCGCGCGAACTGGCGCGGCGCGGCGTGCGGCGCTTCGCGGTGCAGAACGCGCGCAGCAGCCCGTCATCTGCGGCGGCCTCGCGCCTGAGCCCAGGCGCGCAGGAAACGCTGCGCGGCTGGTTTGACGAGTTCGCGTGTCGCTAGCCGCGCTTAACGCCTGAAGCGGCTTCATGCGCGGATTTGATTTCGCGCAACACGCCCGCGATCGCGATCGCCTAGCCTCCAAACACTGTTCCAATGAAAGGCTCTCTCAACATGACGTGGTTCAAATCCCTCTCCCTAGCCGGCCGCGAGCTGCTGCCCATCGTCCAGGGAGGCATGGGCGTCGGCGTGTCCGCGCACCGGCTCGCCGGCGCGGTCGCCAGCCAGAACGCGGTGGGCACCATCGCCAGCGTCGATTTGCGCCACCACCATCCCGACCTGGTCGAGAAGACCGAGCATTGCCGCGACCGCGAGCTGATCACCCAGGCCAACCTGGAGGCGCTGGACCGCGAAGTGCGCGCCGCGCTGGACCTGTCGCAGGGCCGCGGCCTGGTCGCGGTCAACGTGATGAAGGCCGTGCGCGACCATCCCGCGCTGGTGCGCCAGGCCTGCGAAAGCGGCGCGCACGCCATCGTCATGGGCGCCGGCCTGCCGATGGACCTGCCCGAGATGACGGCGGACCACCCCAAGGTCTCGCTCATCCCCATCCTGTCCGAGGCGCGCGGCGTGGCCGTGGTGCTGAAGAAATGGCTGAAGAAAGGACGCATGGCCGACGCCGTGGTGATCGAGCATCCCGGCCATGCCGGCGGCCACCTGGGCGCGGCCAAGCTGGAGGACGTGCACGACGAGCGCTTCGACTTCAAGCGCGTGCTGGCCGAATGCCACAAGCTGTTCCAGGAGTTGCAACTGGGCCGCGACGCGCCGCGCCTGATCGTGGCCGGCGGCGTGGGCAGCCATGAGCAGGTACGCCACTGGCTCAACAACGGCGCCGACGCGGTGCAGGTCGGCACCGCCTTCGCCGTCACGCAGGAAGGCGACGCGCACGAGAACTTCAAGCGCGTGCTGATCGAGGCCGACCCGGACAAGCTGGCCGAGTTCACCAGCGTGGCCGGCCTGCCGGCGCGCGCCGTCGCCACGCCCTGGCTGACGCGCTACCTGAAGCAGGAAAAGACGCTGCAGGCCAACGCCCGCTGCGACGAGCGGCGCTGCAGCCAGCGCATGGACTGCCTGACCCAGTGCGGCATGCGCGACGGCATCTCGCGCTTCGGCCAGTTCTGCATCGACCTGAAGCTGGCGGCGGCCATGCGCGGCGAAGTCGGCCGAGGCCTGTTCTTCCGTGGCGCGTCCAAGCTGCCCTTCGGCAACGCCATGCGCTCCGTGCGCGAACTGATGGACTATCTGCTGCACGGGAACATGCCGACCACGGCGGCCTGATCCTTCGTCCGCCGCCGGGAATGCATTCCGGCGGTTCCCGGGCTTTCCAAAATTATTGAACGACGTACAATATTATTCGTCGTTCAATAATTTATGGATCGCCATGTCCTCTTCCGATCCGGATGCCGCGCCCGGCCTGCGCGAGCGCAAGCGCCTGCAGACCCTGGACCTGCTGACCCGCAGCGCCTACACGCTGTTCGAGACCCACGGCTATGACGGCGTCACGATGGAGCAGATCGCGGCGCAGGCCGGCGTCTCCAAGGGCACGCTGTACAACCACTTCCCCGTGAAGGAAGCGCTGCTGGCGCATTACTTCCACCAGCAGCTGGCCGACTCGGCGCGCGACCTGCTGCCCCGGCTGATGAAGCTGCCCGGCTTCGTCCAGCGCCTGACCAAGACGCTGCACGCCTCCGCCCACTGGTCCGAGGCGCACCGCGCCTACATGGCGCCCTATCTGCACTATCGGCTGGCGGCCGCGCAACCCGCAGGCCAGGACGATGCCCGCCATCCGCGCAGCGGCATGCATACGCTGTTCGCCGCGCTGATCGAATCCGGCCAGGCCGCCGGCGAACTGCGCACCGACCTGCCCGCCGCGCAGCTCGCCCATCACCTGCAATTGCTGCACCTGGGCGCGTTGACCCGCTGGCTGGCCGATCCCCGCGCCAGCCTGAAGCGCGAGTTCGACGCCGTCGTCAGCCTGTTCACGCAAGGCGCCGGGAGCCCCGCATGAGCGCGCTGACGCTGGACTGGACCGCCGCCGCCGAGGCCGGCCCGGCACTGGCCGGCGGCAAGGGCTGGCAGCTGGCGATGATGGCGCGCATGGGCGTGCCGGTGCCCGATGGCTTCGTGCTGTCGGCCCAGGCCAGCCGCGAGCGCGCCGTCGACGGCGGCCTGTCGCCGTCGGTGCGACAGGCCTTGCGCCAGGCCCTGGAGGCGCGCGGCTGGCTCGACCTGCCGCTGGCGCTGCGCTCGTCCGCGCCGCAGGAAGATTCGGCGGGCGCGTCGTTTGCCGGCATCCACCTGTCCTGCCTGAACGTGCGCGGCGCCGATGCGGCGTTCGACGCCGTGCTCCGTATCTGGGACTCGGCCGCCACACCGCAGGCGCGGGCCTATCGCGAACGGCTGGGGTTGGCCGGCGACGGCGCCATGGCCGTGGTGGTCATGCCGCTGATCGAGGCGCGCGTCTCGGGCATCGCCTTCACCCGCGATCCGGTCGGCGGACGCCATGACGAGATGCTGATCCACGCCAGCTGGGGCCTGGGCGAAGCGCTGGTCGGCGGCCAGGCCGAGGGCGACGAGTACCGGCTGCGGGAGGACGCGAAGACGCTGTCGTGGCGCTTGATCGCCAGCAGCATCGGCGCCAAGCGCCAGGCCAGCCGGCCGCTGGCCGATGGCCAGGGCACCGGACTGCGGCCCACCCAGGATGATGAGGCGCGCGCCGCCACGCTGACGCCGGCCCAGGCCGAAGCGCTGGGCGCGATCGCCCGGGACGCGGCCCGCGCGCTGGACTACTCGGCGCAGGGCCACGACCTGGAATGGGCCTGGGACGGCCAGCGTTTCTGGATCCTGCAGGCGCGCCCCATCACCGCCTCGGCGCGCCATGCCTATGACGGGCTGCGCGGCCAGCCCTCGTACTGGTCGCGCGGCAACACGCGCGAAGTGCTGCCCCATGCCGTGTCGGCGCTGGAATGGGATGCGCTGCGCGTCATGTGCCCGCGCATGCTGAGCCGGGGTTTCGAACTGGCCGGATATCGCCCGCAGCCCGGCGTGGCGCTGGCCCGGCTGTTCCACGGCCGCGTCTACCTGGACGCGTCCACGATCCAGTGGGTGGCCTACGATGCGCTCGGCGTCGCGCCCGCCCTCACCAACAGCATGCTGGGCGGACCGCAGCCGGCCATCGCCGCGCCGCCCGTCGGCCGCGCGCGCAAATGGCTGCATGGCTGGCGCATCCTGGCCTATAGCAGCCGCGCCATCCCCATCCGGCTGGCCGCCAATGCCGGGCTGCCGCGACAGGCCGCAAGCGCCCGCGCCTGGGCCGAGGAAGCCCTGCCCGAGGACAGCGCGGCGCTGGGCCGACGGCTGCGCGAACAATTCACCGCGCTGCTGTCCGCCGACGATCTGTTCTTCCTGCAAGGCTCGGCCGGCGGCACCCTGTCGAAACTGCTGGAACTGGTCGAGGCCGCCTGCCCCGGCCAGAGCCACGCGCTGACCGCCGCGCTGATGGCCGGCGGCGCGTCCAGCGTGACGGCGGCCCAGAGCTACGCGCTGATGGATCTGGCCGCGCTGGCGCGCGACGATGCGGCGGCGCTGGCCTGGCTGCGCGCGCCCGACCGGCAAGGCGCGGACTGGCGCGACGCCCTGCCCCCAGACAGCCCGTTCCGCCGCGCGTTTGCGGACTTCCTGGAGCGCTACGGCCATCGCGCCGTCTACGAAACCTATCTGCGCCATCCGCGCTGGCGCGAAGCGCCGGAATATCTGCTGGACAGCGTGCTGAACCTGATCGGCGCCGACCCGGCCGCGCTGCGAGCGCGCCAGGAGGCCGCCGCGCACGCGGCCTGGCGCACGCTGAACGCGGCGCTGCCGCGCTGGAAGCGGCCGCTGACGCGGCTGCTGATCGCCGGCGCGCGCCTGGACTGCCGCCAGCGCGAGGCCGCGCGCAGCGTGCTGGTCGGCTACGTCGCCGCCGCCAGGCGCTGCGCGCTGGCGCTGGGCCAACGCTACGCCGGCCCCGGCGGCCTGGCCGCGCCCGACGATGTATTCCATCTGGGCGTCGAGGAATTGTTGGCCCTGGCCGACGGCTCGCTGCCGGCGGAAGCGGCGGCCCGGCGCGCCGCATGGCGCCGGACGCAACTGGAACAATGGGCGGGCGCGGAAGACCCCGACGTGGTGGAGGAAAGCGACGGCGGCGCGCTGGCCGGCCCGTCCACGCAACGCCATGCGGAGGCCGAAATCGATCCCGGTGCCGACAGCTGGCGCGGCACGCCGGTGGCGGCAGGTCATGCGCGCGGCCCCGCCTTCGTGGCCCGCGATCCAGCCGCCGGGCTGGCCATGCCGGCGGGCGGCGTGCTGGTGGCGCCGTCCACCGATCCGGCCTGGACGCCATTGTTCCTGCGCGCCAGCGCGCTGGTCATGCAGGCCGGCGGCTATCTGTCCCATGGCGCCATCGTGGCGCGCGAGTTCGGCATACCGGCGCTGGCCAGCGTGCCCGGCATCCTCGATGCCGTGACCGATGGCGATCTGCTGGACGTGGATGCCGGCGCGGGTCGGGTCAGCCGGGTGGAGGCGACCGCGAAGCGCGACCTGGCCTAGCGCGGCCCCGCCTAGCGCGGCCCGGCCTAACGCGGCCCGGCCTGGTTGCCGCGCTGCGCTTCGGGCCGCACGGCTTGCGCCTTCGCGGCTGCTTCCTCGGCCTCGCGCACCGCCTTGTTGACTTCCTCCGGCGAGCGGGTGGACGCGCCGTCATAGCCGCCCGTCGCGCGCTCGCCGATGGCGATGTGCAGATTGGACAGCTGGAACCACAGGTAGGCACCACCAGCCAGGGCGCACAGCAACAGGACGGATTTCAGCTTGGACATGGATTCTTTCCGGAGGCTCGCGCGCTAGGCGGCAGGCAGGCTTGAACGAACCAGTGTATTCGCCCTGGCCCGTTCCCGCCCGCGCCACGGCGCCCGCTAGCGCGCGGCCGGCAGGTCGAACTGGAACAAGGCGCCTGGCACCTCGCGGTCCACCAGCCGGATCTCGCTCTGGTGCAGTTGCAGGATGCGCTGCACGATCACCAGGCCCAGCCCGCCGCCATCGCGCGCGCCATGGCCCAGCGCCGAGGCGCGCGTGAAGAGGCCCGCGCGCAGCGAGGCGGGAATGCCTTCGCCGGTGTCGGCGACCTGCACCCGCAGCCCTTGCGGCAGCCGCGCCAGCCGCAGCGCGATGTCGCCGCCCGGCGGCGTGTGGCGAATGGCGTTATCCAGCAGATTGGTCAGCACGCGCTCGATCAGGCCCAGGTCGGCCCGCACCGCCGGCAGGTCCGGCGGGATTTCCATATGCAGCCGCTGCCGCCGCGCCTCGGCGGCCAGCTCGAACTTCTGCGCCACGTCGTGCATCAGCTCGGGCAGCGAGAATACTTCCGGCTCCAGCCGCACCAGGCCGGACTCCAGCCGTGCCAGCTCGAACAACTCCTGCGCCAGCCGGCCCACCTTGCGGCTCTGCGCCAGCGCGATGTCCAGGTAGCGGCGGCGTTCGTCGGCTTCGAGCGTCGCGTCCTTCAACCGCAGCGTTTCCAGATAACCGTGCAGCGAGGTCAGCGGCGTGCGCAGGTCGTGCGAGATGTTGGCGACCATGTCGCGGCGCTGCTGGTCCTGGCGCGTCAGCTCGCGCCATTGTTCCGAGATGCGGCGGCCCATCTGCGCGAAGCTGCGCCGCAGCGCGACGATCTCGTCGCCGCCGCGGGCGGCGTCCGGGGCGCCATCCTGGCCGCCGTCCTTGCCGCCATCCTCCAGCGCCGCCAACGCGCCGCTGTCGCCGCCGTCGAAGGCCCGCACCGCGCGCGTCAATCCGCGCAGCGGCCGCGTGATCAGGGCGAAGGCGGCCAGGCCGGCCACCAGGCCCAGCAGCGCCACCAGCGCGATCGACCACAGCGTGGTACGCAGCACGGTGCTGCGCGACACGGCCATGGCCAGCTCGTCGTGGGCCTGGCCCTGCAGCACCACGTAGACGTAGCCGATGTCCTTGCCGCCGGCTCGCGCCGGCGCCACGCTGAAGACCTTGCGCGCGCCGGCGTTGCGCGGATCGTCGCCCATGATGGGCAGCATGCCGCCGGCCAGCGCGCGCCGCAGCGGCGCCAGGTCGACGCGGTCCAGCTTGAGCTGTCCCGGCGGCGCGGCGTCGCCGACGACGCGGCCATCCAGGTCCAGCAGGTAGACCTCGACCGCCGGATTCACGGCCATCAGCTTGTCGAACAGCGCGCGCACCGCCTCGGGCTTCCAGCCCTGGGCATCCATCAGTTCGTTGGCGCCGGCGATATGCCCGGCCAGCCCGCCCGACAGGCGCTGCACCACTTCCTGCTCGTAACGGGTATTGGCCGCCATCTGCAGCCAGGCGGACGCGCCGCAGCAGGCCAGCAGCAGCAGCGCGAAGACGGCGGACAGGCGCTGGGTCAGGCTCAGGCGCTTGATCATGCCGCGTCTCCTTGCGCGCCGGGCGCGGCGGCGAACTTGTAGCCCCGCCCCCAGACGGTGAGGATGCGGCGCGGCTCGGACGGGTCGTCCTCGATCTTGGTGCGCAGCCGGTTGATGTGCGTGTTGACTGTGTGCTCGTAACCCTCGTGCTGGTAGCCCCAGACCTGGTTCAGCAGGTCCAGCCGCGAATAGACCTTGTCGGGATGGCGGGCGAAGAAATGCAGCAGGTCGAACTCGCGCGGCGTCAGGTCCAGCGCGCGTCCGTCCAGCAGCGCGGTGCGCGCCACCGGATCGATGGACAGGCCGTGCAGCTCCAGCGAGGCGCCGTTGGGCAGCTGCGTGAAGCCGATCAGGTACTGCTTGTCCT
>NZ_JAGTJY010000169.1:0-13819 GCF_018195695.1 Achromobacter sp. Marseille-Q0513
CTCTATATCGGCTTGATGTCGGGCACCAGCGTCGACGGCGTCGACGGTGTGCTTGCCCGGCTGGCCCACGGCCAGCCGCCGCAGGTGCTGGCCAGCGCCAGCCTGGACATGCCCGCCGCCCTGCGCGCCGAGCTGCTGGCGCTGAACCAGTCCGGCGCCGACGAACTGGCGCGCGCCGCGCTGGCGGCCAATGCGCTGGCCCGTCTCTATGCCGACACGGCCGCCCGCCTGCTCGACGCATCCGGCCTCGCGCCACGCGATGTGATCGCCATCGGCGCGCACGGACAGACCGTGCGGCACCGGCCCGACAGCGGCTATACCGTGCAATTGAACGCCCCCGCGCTGCTGGCCGAGCTGAGCGGCATCGACGTGGTGGCCGACTTCCGCAGCCGCGACGTGGCCGCGGGCGGCCAGGGCGCGCCGCTGGTGCCGCCCTTCCATGCCGCGATCTTCGGCGCGCCACAAGCGCGCGCGGTGCTGAACCTCGGCGGCATCGCCAACGTCACCCTGCTGGCGCCCGGCGCGCCGGTGCGCGGCTTCGACACCGGCCCCGCCAATGTGCTGCTGGACGGATGGTGCCAGCGCCACCTGAACCAGCCCTTTGACGCCGACGGCCGCTGGGCGGCCAGCGGCAAGGTGCTGGCGCCGTTGCTCGAGGCGCTGATCGCGGGCGAACCGTGGTTCGCCCTGCCGCCGCCCAAGTCCACCGGGCGCGACCTGTTCAACATGCGCTGGCTGGACGACCGGCTGGCGGCCTGCGACGGCCCGCGCCCGGCGCCTGAAGATGTGCAGGCCACGCTGCAGCGGCTGACGGCCAGGACCGTGGCCAACGCCATCGACGCCGCCGCGGCCGGCGTGACCGAGATCTATGTCTGCGGCGGCGGCGCGCGCAACGGCGCGCTGATGCGCGAACTGGCGTACTGCCTGCAACGGCCCGTCCATCCGACCGATGCGCTCGGCGTGCCGGCCCAGCAGGTCGAGGCGCTGGCCTTCGCCTGGCTGGCGCACAGCTTCACGGAACGCCGGCCCGCCGGCCTGCCCGACGTGACCGGCGCGCGCGCGCCCCGCATCCTGGGCGCGCTCTATCCAGCCTGATTGCCCAAAACAAAAAACCCTTCGGCAAGCCGAAGGGTTTTTCGTGAGCCGACGCTCAGGGCGCGATCAGACCGAGAACGACGAACCGCAGCCGCAAGTCGTGCTGGCGTTGGGATTGCGGATGACGAACTGCGAACCCTCGATGTCTTCCTTGTAGTCGATCTCGGCGCCGACCAGATACTGAAAGCTCATCGGGTCGACCAGCAGCTGCACGCCAGCCTTGTCGAGCACGGTGTCGTCTTCGTTGACGACTTCATCGAAGGTGAAGCCGTACTGGAAACCCGAACAGCCGCCGCCTTGCACGAAGACGCGCAGCTTCAGCTCGGGGTTGCCTTCTTCGGCCAGCAGGTCCTTGACCTTGGCGGCCGCCGAGTCGGTAAAGACCAGGGGAGCAGGCGGCGGGGCCTGCAGGTCGACGGTTTCGGTCACTGCATTCATGGTTCACTCCTGGCCGTTGAGGCCGAATTTCGGTGAGCGGCGTCGCCACTCGTATGCTGTCACTATAGCGCAGCCCCGGGCCGGACTCAAAGTTCGAGCTTGACGCTGCGGGTCGCCCGCACCGTATCGCCTTCGAGCACGGTGATGGTCACGCTTTCGGGGACAAAACCCTCGGGCAAGGCCAGCATGCCCTGGCTACGCTGGTACTGATCGAACTGCAAGGCCAGTCCGGCGGCGACGCCTTCGGGCGCCGGCGTCGTTTCCGACTTGACCTGCATGGGCGCGAGCTCGACGGTCACGGTCTCGCCCTTGAGCGTGCCGACCGCCTGGAAGCGCAACGCGCCCGAAAACGGCGCGCCGCCATTGCGGCCGCTGCGCATCAGCAGCACCTTGTAGCGCAGGCCCTGCCCGGCGCGCTCGACCTGCGCGCCGCGTATATCCACCGAGCCTTCCGGTCCGGGCGGCAGCAGCTGCTCATAGAACGCCAGCTGGTCGCGCACGCGACCGACCTCGGCCTGGGCCGCGCGCAACTGCGTTTCCAGCTCCTGCCGCGCGGCGCGCTCGATCACCAGTTCGCCATCGGCCGCATCCAGCTGACCCTGGGTGAAGCGCAGTTGCGTGCGCTGCTGGCGCATCGCTTCTTCCTGCGCGCCGCTCGGCACGGGATCCGAGGCCGCCGCCGCGCTCGCGCGCGCCAGGTGGCGGACATAGAGACTGGTTCCCGCTACGCCCAGCGCCACGCCTAGCGCGAGCGCGATGCCGAAGCGCGCCAGTCCGCGAAGACGGCGCGGTTGCGGAGCGATGGGAGAATCGTTGGACATGGCACTCGAAAGGGCGGCACGCCGCCCTTCCGGCAAGGCATCAGGGCAGGATCGCGACCTGATCCAGGCCGGTGGATTCCGCGAAGCCGAACATCAGGTTCATGTTCTGCACGGCCTGGCCGGCGGCGCCCTTGACCAGGTTGTCCTGCACCACCATCACGATCAGCTGGTCGCCATTGCCCGGGCGCGACAGCGCGATGCGCAGGTTGTTGGACGCGCGCACCGAGCGGGTTTCCGGCAGGCTGCCGGCCGGCATCACATCGACGAAGGCCTCGTCGGCATAACGCTGCTCGAACAGGGCCTGGAAGTCCGTGTCGCGCGCCTCGGGCAGGATGCGGGCGTAGATGGTGGAGTACATGCCACGGATCATGGGCACCAGGTGCGGCACGAAGGTCAGGCCGACCTTGGCGCCGGCGATCTTCTCCAGCTGCGAAACGATTTCCGGATGATGGCGGTGGCCCGCCACGCCGTAGGCCTTGAAGTTGTCGGAAGCCTCGGAGAACAGCGAGCCCACCTCCGCCTTGCGGCCGGCGCCGGACACGCCCGACTTGCAGTCGGCGATCAGGGTCTGCGCATCGATCAGTTTCTTGCCGCCTTCCAGCAGCGGGGCCAGACCCAGCAGCACCGTGGTCGGGTAGCAGCCCGGATTGCCGATCACGCGGGCCTTGGAGATGGCTTCACGGTTCAGCTCGACCAGGCCGTACTGGGACTCGGCCAGCACTTCCGGGCAAGTATGGGGAATCTTGTACCAGCGCTCGAACGTGGGGATGTCCTGCAGGCGGAAATCGGCGGCCAGGTCGATCACGCGGGTGCCGGCGGCAATCAGCTCGGGCGCCTGCGCCATGGCCACGCCATGGGGCGTGGCGAAGAACACCACGTCGCAATCGGTCAGCGAGGCCTTTTCCGGCGCGGAGAAAGCGATCTTCACGCGGCCGCGCAGGTTCGGGTACATATCGGCCACCGGCAGCCCGTCTTCCTTGCGGGACGTGATGGCGGTCAATTCCACATTCGGGTGCTGCGACAGCAGGCGCAGCAGCTCGACGCCGGTGTAGCCGGTGCCGCCGACGATGCCAACCTTGATACGGGTGTTCGATGCTTGGGCCATGATGGATATGAACTCTACGTGGAACGAAACGTGATTGTATCGCCCGAAAATTGCGGGCAGGCGGAGCGGCGGCCCCAAATGAAAAAAGCCCGCCGTAGCGGGCTTTTTTCTGCAGGCATCAGCGCTTGCTGAACTGCTTGCGACGACGGGCCTTGCGGAAGCCGACCTTCTTGCGTTCGACTTCGCGGGCATCGCGGGTCACGAAACCAGCTTGCGACAGCGCGGGCTTCAGGGTCGCGTCGTAGTCGATCAGGGCACGCGTGATGCCGTGACGGACTGCGCCGGCCTGGCCGGTTTCACCGCCGCCGTGCACGTTGACCTTGATGTCGAACGATTCCAGGTGGCCGGTCAGTTCCAGCGGCTGGCGCACGACCATGCGGCCGGTTTCACGAGCGAAGAACTCGTCGACGGGCTTGCCGTTGACGACGATCTTGCCGGTGCCCTTCTTGATGAAAACGCGAGCCACCGAGGTTTTGCGACGGCCGGTTCCGTAGTTCCAGTTACCGATCATGGCGTTTCCTTAGATATCCAGCGTCTTGGGCTGCTGGGCGGTGTGCGGGTGCTCGGCACCGGCGTACACCTTCAGTTTCTTGATCATCGCGTAGCCCAGCGGACCCTTGGGCAGCATGCCCTTGACAGCCTTCTGGATGGCGCGGCCGGGAAAACGCTCTTGCATTTTCTCGAAGTTCGTTTCGCGGATACCGCCCGGGTACGTGGTGTGGCGGAAGTACTTCTTGTCCTTCGCCTTCGTGCCGGTAACGACGATATCGGAAGCGTTGATGATGACGATGTAATCGCCGGTATCAACGTGCGGCGTGAATTCAGGTTTGTGCTTGCCACGCAGACGACGTGCGACTTCGCTGGCCACACGACCGAGGACTTTGCCCTTGGCGTCGATCACAAACCAGTCACGTTGGACTTCATGCGGCTTGGCCACAAAGGTCTTCATGATGGTTCCTAAGAAGAAAAATGATTCCGCTGGCGGGCGTATCCCTGCCAGCGCTTCCTTCCCCCGACTAGGCCGTGATTCCCGATAAAACCGTGGAATTTCAAGCCTCTATCAGCGTCCCGCCTAAGCGTTATTACCCGCCCGTGCAATAGCCAAAATGAGGGAAAGCCTGTGATTCTAACACAGCTGCTCAAAAAATGGGCAATCCGGGAACCAACGGCCGTCTGCATCCGCCTCCTCCCTCGCTGGAACTGCCCTCGGGGGCAGCCAAATGAAGGGGCTTCAGATAAAAGGGACAAACACCGCCGGACGGAATGCTCGCATGGCGATGCCTGCCCTGGCTGGCGGTAGACGTCCTGCCAGGCGGCGACCGGCGCGCGCGATCTGAACCGCGCGCGCCCCGGCAAGATCCGGTCAGGCGCCCAGGTAGGCTTCCAGCACCCGAGGATGGCCCAGCAGCTCGCGGCCGGTGCCGCTCAGCGCCATGGCACCGTTTTCCAGCACATAGCCGTGCTGGGCGATCTTCAGCGCCTGGCGCACGTTCTGCTCGACCAGGAACAGGGTCAGGCCGTCGGCATTGATGGCGCGCAGCGAGCGGAAGATCTCCTGCACCACGATGGGCGCCAGGCCCATCGACGGCTCGTCCAGCAGCAGCAGGCGCGGCTTGGCCATCAGCGCGCGGCCGATGGCCAGCATCTGCTGCTCGCCGCCGGACAGGTTGCCGGCCATGCCGTTGATCCGCTCTTTCAGACGCGGGAACAGATTGAAGACATACTCCAGATCCGAGCCCACGTTCTTCAGACCGCGTCGGTAGGCGCCCAGCTCCAGGTTCTCCAGCACCGTCATGGTGGTGAGGATGGCCCGGCCTTCCGGCACCTGCACGATGCCGCGCGCAACCAGCTGGTGCGGCGGCAGGTTGGTGATGTCCTCGCCCTCGAAGCTGATGCGGCCGCTCGCCTTGGGCAGCAGCCCGGACAGCGCCAGCAGCGTGGTGGACTTGCCGGCGCCGTTGGCGCCGACCAGGGCGGTGATTTCCTTGGCGTTCAGGTCCAGGTCGATGCCGCGGACGGCTTCGATGTGGCCATAGTTGACCTCGAGTCCGCGGACTTCCAGCATTGCGCTCATTTTGCGGCCTCCGCGTGTTCGGCGTCTTCGTCGTCTTCGCGGCCCAGGTAGGCCTCGATGACCTGCTCGTTGTTGCGGATCTCTTCAGGCCCGCCGCAGGCAATGATCTTGCCGAAGTTCAGCACCGCGATCTGTTCGCACAGCCCCATGACGAAGCGCATGTCGTGCTCGATCATGAGAATGGTGTAGCCGCGCTCGCGGATCGCCAGGATCTCGCGCATGAGCTCGGCGCGTTCGCCGGTGTTCATGCCCGCGACCGGCTCGTCCAGCAACAGCAGCTTGGGCTCGGTGGCCAGCGCGCGCGCCAGCTCCAGCCGGCGCTGCTCACCGTAGGACAGGTTGTCGGCCAGGTCATTGGCCTTGTGGTCCAGGCGCATCCAGGTCAGCAGCTCGTGGGCGCGCTCGCGGGCCCGCTTCTCGTGCTCGCGGAACCCCGGCAGGCCCAGCAGCAGGCTGGGGAAGCCGTAGTTCATGTGACGATAGGCGCCGACCACCACGTTTTCCAGCAGCGTCATCTCCTTGAACAGGCGGATGTTCTGGAACGTGCGGGCGATGCCCATGCGCGTGATCTGGTGCGGCGCGCGGCGCAGCAGGCTGTCGCCGTTGAACGTGATGGCGCCGCCGCTGGGCGGCAGCAGGCCGGTGATCAGGTTGAACACCGTGGTCTTGCCGGCGCCGTTCGGGCCGATCAGGCCATAGATGCTGCCCTGGGGCACGGACAGGTTGACGTCATGCAGCACGTGCAGGCCGCCGAAACTCTTGGAGACGGAGGAAAGCTCAAGCATGGCGCTTGCCTCCTTGGCGCATCCAGCGCTTGAAGCGCGCCGGATCCCAGATGCCTTGCGGCAGGAACAACACGATCACCACCAGGATCACTCCGTTGACGACCAGGCGGAAATCCGCGAAGCCGCGCAGCATCTCGGGCAGCACCGTGATGATGAAACTGCCCAGCACCGGGCCCGCCAGGCCGCCGATGCCGCCCAGGATCGCCATGGTCAGGATTTCCACGCCACGGTCGAAGCCGTATTCGTTGGGTCCGATGAAAAAGGTCAGGTGGGCGTTCAGCGCGCCCGCCAAGCCGGCGATCATGGCGCCCGCCACGAATGCCAGCATTTTGTTGGCGCGCACGTCGATGCCCATCAGGCCGGCGGCGGTTTCGTCGCCGCGAATGGCGTCGAAGGCGCGGCCGATCTTGGACACGCGCACGCGCCACAGCACGAACAGCACGATGACGACCGCCAGGATCACGTGCCACCACTGGGTCAGCTGCGGGATGCCGTTAAGGCCCAGCGCGCCGCCGGTGATGGACTCGGTGTTCAGCACGGTCACGCGCACCACCTCGCCGAAACCCAGCGTCGCCATGGCCAGATAGACCCCGGACAGCCGCAAGGTGGGCAGGCCGATCAGCGCCGCCACCAAGGCCGGCGCCAGCATGCCGCCGGCCAGCGCCACCGGGAACGAGGCGTCGTAGTTCATGGTGAGCAAGGCGGCGGCGTAGGCGCCGATGCCCATGAAGGCCGCGTTGGCCATGGCCAGCATGCCGCAGGCCAGCGTCAGCCAGATAGACAGGGCCAGCAGGGCATTGGTGCCCAGCGTCAGCACCAGGTTGCCGTAAATGGCCCAGAAGTTTTCGAATCCGCTCATCACACTCACGCCTTGCGTTGAACCACTTTGCCGAACAGGCCCTGCGGACGCACCAGCAGGATCAGGAACAGCAGGCCGAATGCCACCGCATCGCGCATGGTGGAGCCGATATAGGCCACCGACAGCACCTCGGCGAAGCCCAGGAACAGGCCGCCCAGCATGGCGCCGCGGATGTCGCCCATGCCGCCCAGGATGATGACCGCGATGCCCTTGTGCAGCATGGGTTGGCCCATGAGCGGGAAGAGCGCGTTCGAGTACAGCCCGATCAGCACGCCGGCCACGCCGCCCAGCGCCGCGGCGGCGAACGAGGTGGTGATGAACAGTTTTTCAACGTTGATGCCCAGCAGCCAGGCGGCCTTGGGCGATTCGGCGATGGCGCGCAGCGCGCGGCCGAACTGCGTGCGGCGCATGACGAACATCAGCACGGCCATCAGCGCGAAGGACATGAAGATGATGCCCAGCTCGATCACCGTCAGGTGCAGGCCGGCGACCTCGATCACTTCCTCGGGCACGGTGCCGTGCGGGAAGCGCAGGTTGCTGGCGCCGAAAATGCCCTGCGCGGCGTTGTTCAGGATGATGCCCACGCCGATGGTGGCGATCATGGGGATCAGGTGGGGCGCGTTGCGCTTGCGCAGCGGCTTGAGCACCAGGTAGTCGATGATGACGCCGGTCAGGCCCGCGACGAGGAAGGCCGCCGCCAGTCCCGCCCACAGCGGCAGGGCCAGGTTCTGCACCACGGTCAGCGCCGCGTAGGCCCCCACCATGAAAACCGCGCCATGCGCCAGATTGATGACCCCGAGCACGCCGAAGACCAGCGTGAAGCCCAGTGCGAACAGGGCGTAGACGCAGCCCAGCGACAAGGCGTTGACGAATTGTTGTTCCAACATGATTGGACGTTCCAGATAAAACCGAAAGGACCGCCGCGCCGCGCTGATGGCGCGGGCCTGCGCCCCGCGGACGCGCTTCTGCTTGAAGCGCTCCCGCGACAAGGAAATGCTCCCGCGCCGCTTGCGCCGCGCGGGCCTGCTGCCCCCGAGGGATGTTCTTGTCTTGGGGCGGCCCTGCTATGAAAAGCGCCTGGCGCACGCCCCGTCCAGGCCGCGCGCCAGGCGCATCCCCCACAGGGGGGACGCGTGCCGATTACTTCTCGATGACGTACTTGCCGTCCTTGGTCACGCTGACGATCGGCGCCTGGTCGGCGTCATAGCCGGCGGGCTTGCCGGCGCGGTCGTTGGCCTGGCGGAACTTGAAGGCACCGGTGGCGCCGGTCCACTGCACCGACGGCAGCGCGTCGCGCAGGGCCGTGCGGTCCTTGGGCAGGTCGCCGCTGATCTTGGTGTTCTTCAGGGCCTGGGCGACGATGTACATGGCGTCGTACGACTGGGCCGCGAACTGGTCGGGCGAGCCGTTGAACTTGGCCTTGTAGGCGTCGATGAACTTCACGTTCTCGGCCGACTTGTTCTCGATGGACCAGGGGCTGCCGATCCACAGGTTGTTCGACGCGCCGCCAGGAGCCAGATCGAAGATCTTGACCGAGTTCATGCCGTTGCCGCCGATGACCGGCAGGTTGATGCCGAGCTGGCGGGCCTGCACCATGATCGGGGCGCCTTCGGCCAGCAGGGCCGACAGCACGATGGCGTCGGGATTGGTGCCCTTGATCTTGGTCAGCTGGGCCTTGAAGTCCACGTCGCCCTTGGCGAAGGTCTCGGTCGTGGTGACCGGGATCTTCTGGTCTTCCAGGGCCTTCTTGAAGTTGTCGTAGCCGCTCTTGGTGAAGACGTCGTCGTTGCCATAGAGCACCGCCACGTTCTTCAGGCCGGTCTTGGCCTTGACGGTGGAGATGGTGGCCGGCAGCACGTCGGCTTCGGTGACCGAGTTGCGGAACACGTAGTTGCCGATGGACGTGATGCCGTCGGCGGTGTTGGAGGTGCCGAAGACGACCGTCTTGGCGGCCTGGGCGATCGGGTCGGCGGCCTGGGCCGAGTTCGACAGCGTCGGGCCGAAGACCATCAGGACGTTGTCCTTGAAGATCAGCTTCTTGAAGACGTTGATGGCTTCTTCCTTCTTGCCCTGTTCGTCCTCGATCACCAGCACGACCTTGTTGCCGTTGATGCCGCCGGCGGCGTTGATTTCATCGGCAGCCAGCTGGAAGCCGTTGCGGATCGACGCGCCGTACTGGGCGGCGCCGCCCGACAGGGCCTCGGCCACGCCCAGCTTGATGTCGGCCGCGTGGGCAGCCGGAACGACACCAGCCGCGATCAGCGCGGCCAGCAGCTTCTTGGTCTTCGATTGCATGGTTGATACCACCCTAAAGTCTGTCTCGGAATGTTTGGTAATCCGGGTCGGCCAGGCCTGCCGGATTGACGGCGGTTGCCGCTCGATGGCGGCGCGTTCGCGCGTCAAGACCCGGCATATTACTCCTTTTGTATCAGGCCGAAACTTGAATGCCGTTCAACAAAAGGCGCCAAACCACCCGATTTCTAGTCAAAAACCAGGGGAAATCAGTGAAAACCCCACTCCTTGCCGAATGCCATTCGGCACCGGCCTCCTGCTCAGCTCCTGGCCGACAGCGCCACGCCCAGGTACTGGCCGTAGGCGCCTTCGGTCAGGCGGAACCAGGGCATCTCGCTGTCGCGAAAACCCATGTAGCTGCTGTGCAGCGCCTTGAAGGCCGGGTCCTTGTCGCCCAGTTCCTTGTAGAGCTGCTGCGTGGCCTCGAAGGCCGCATCCATGATCGAGCGGGAAAAGGCGCGCAACTGCGCGCCATTGGCCGTCAACTGCGCCAGGGCGCCGGGATTGCGCGCGTCGTAGCGGGCCGAGGTGGCGGCGTGCGCGGCGCGGGCGGCGGCCTCGACCACCGACTGGTAGTTCTTGGGCAGCTTGCTCCAGGCCTCGTCATTGATATAGAGCGACAGCTGGCCGCTGCCAGCCCACCAGCCCGGCCCGTAATAGAACTTGGCGAACTTGTTCAGCCCGAGCTTGCTGTCATCGTAGGCGCCGGAGCCGGCCACGGCCTCCAGGCCGTCCTTCTCGGCCGCCTGCGCCAGCTCGGCCAGCGCCGCCTGCTGCGGCGCCACGCCCAGGCGGGCCAGCACGTCGGCGGCCAGGCCGTCCACGCGCATTTTCAGGCCCTTCAGGTCACCCACGCGCTTGACCTCTTTCCTGAACCAGCCGCCCATCTGGCCGCCGGTATTGCCCAGCGGGAAGTTGACGGCCTTCAGGGGCTTGAATAGCTCGCGGGTCAGGCGCAGGCCCTCGCCTTCCATCATCCAGGCGTCCATCTGGCGCGCGGTCAGGCCGAAAGGCATGCCGGCATCGAAGCAAAAGGCGGGATTGCGCGCGTGCAGCAGCGCGGAAGAGGCGTGGGCGCATTCGACCTTGCCGGCGCCGACAGCGTCGACCAGCTCGGCCGCTGGCGCGACCTCGCCCTCGGGCAGATGGCGGATGCTGAACTTGCCGCCGGTGGATTCGGAAACGAACTTGCAGAAGGTCTCGCCCGCGCCGAAGCGCAGGTCCAGGGCGCTGGGGAAACCGGAGGCCAGGCGCCACTTCAGCGACGGCGAATCCTGGGCATATGCCGGCGCGGCGATGGCCGCGCCCGTTGCCACGGCGCCGAGCCCCGCCTGTTTCAAGAATGAACGTCGTTGCATCTCTTGCTCCTTCTTTACAGCAACACCAGGGACTTCCAGCAATACCCGCCGGATATTACACGCTGGCGGGGTCAGGGATTGCTAGAGGAATTCCCGAGCAGGTAAGGGATTGCAAAGGCGGGATTGCAAAGGCGCGACGGCACGGACGGCCGGGCAAGGCAGCGTTGGCCGGGGCGACGCCCCGGCCGGGGGGATCGGATCAGACGCCGGCGATGGCCATCTGCTCGATCAGGATCGAGCCCGTGGTCTTGGTGCCGCGCGAGATGACGTCGGCGCCCACCGCCACGATCTGGCGGAACATGTCGTTCAGGTTGCCGGCGATGGTCACTTCCTGCACCGCGTGCTGGATCTTGCCGTTCTCGACCCAGTAGCCGAACGCGCCGCGCGAATAGTCGCCGGAGACGTAGTTCACGCCCTGCCCGATCAGCTCGGTGACCAGGAAGCCCGTGCCCATCTTGCGCAGCATGGCTTCGAAATCGTCGCCGGCCTTGGTCTGGGTGGAGCTGAAGGTCAGGTTGTGCGAGCCGCCGGCGTTGCCGGTGGTGGTCATGCCGAGCTTGCGGGCGGTGTACGAGGACAGGAAATAGCCTTCCAGCACGCCGGCCGTCACCACGCTGCGCTTGCGCGTGCGCACGCCTTCGTCGTCGAACGGCGAGCTGCCCATGGCGCCGCGCACATGCGGATCCTCGGTCAGGTTGATGTGCGACGGGAAGATCGGCTTGCCCAGGGCGTCGAGCAGGAAGCTGGCCTTGCGGTACAGCGCGCCGCCGTTGGCCGCCTGCGTCAGGGCGCCGACCAGGCCCAGGGCCAGCGGCGCCTCGAACAGCACCGGGAACTTGCCGGTGCGGATGCGGCGGGCGGACAGGCGCGACAGCGTGCGCTCGGCGGCGTAGCGGCCCACGGCCTCGGGCGAGGCCAGGCGGGCCGGGTCGCGCTCGGACGTGTACCAGTAGTCGCGCTGCATGCCGTTGCCGCGGCCGGCGATCGGCGCCACCGACAGGCTGTGGCGCGAATAGGCGTAGCCGCCCAGGAAGCCACGGGTATTGCCCATGACGAACTGGCCTTCGTAGGTGCCCACCGAGGCGCCATCGGTATTGGTGATGCGGGAATCGACCTCGCGGGCGGCGCGCTCGGCGCGCAGGGCCAGCTCGGCCGCCTCTTCGGTGGACACCGGCCAGGCGTGGTGCAGGTCCAGGTCGGGGAATTCGGTGGCCAGCTGGTCGGCGTCGGGCAGGCCTGCGGCCGGATCGGCGGCGGTGTGGCGGGCAATGTGCCAGGCCGCCTCCACCGTCTGGCGCAGCGCCGCCTCGGAAAAGTCGGAGGTCGAGGCAGAGCCGCGGCTCTGGCCGGCGTAGACCGTCAGGTCCAGCGAGCGGTCGCGGGTCTGCTCGACGGTTTCGATGTCGTTCTTGCGCACCGAGACCGACAGGCCCAGGCTCTCGGAGACTTCAGCCGCCGCGTCCGAGGCGCCGATCTGGCGCGCGTAGGCGAGGGTTTGCTCGACGAGTTCGGAAAAACGCGCGTGATTTGCCGCCAGCGGCAGGGATGAGGTGGGTTTGACCATTGCTGTCCAATTTGCAGAGACGGTTATCATAGCCAAGTCTGTCATTGCGCAGTTTTCCATGAATTCCCATCCCGAAGAAGAATCCGTCGACGAAGGCTACGACGAGAACGGCTACGACCGTCCCAGCAAATCCCAGATCAAGCGCGACATGCACGCGCTGCTGGACCTGGGCAAGCAGTTGATCGCCCTGTCGCCCGAACGCCTGAAACAACTGCCGCTGGCGGAACGCCTGTACGAGGCCATCCGCATGGCCCAGCGCACCACCAGCCGCGAGGGCCTGCGCCGCCAGACCCATTTCGTGGGCAAATTGATGCGCGACGCCCCCGCCGAGGAAATCCGCGCCCAGCTCGACGTCTGGGAAAACGGCTCGCGCGAGGAAACCGCCGCCATGCACCGGCTGGAGACCCTGCGCGACCGCCTGCTCGACGATGACGAGGCCCTGACCCGCCTGCTGGAGAACAATCCGCAGGCCGACGTGCAGCACCTGCGCGCCGTGATCCGGGCCGCGCGCAAGGAAAAGCAGGCCAACGCCGCCCTGCTGCAAGGCCAGGAGCCGCAAAAGAAGCAGTACCGGGCGCTGTTCCAGGCGCTCAAGGCCCTCATCCATTGATTCCGCCCATGACCGCCACGACCGACCTGCTCGACTGCATCGAGATCGAAACCGCCCCCAACCCCACGCACGCCGTGATCTGGCTGCACGGGCTGGGCGCCGACGGCAACGACTTCGCGCCCATCGTGCCGGAGCTGGACCTGCCGGCCGGCAGCAAGGTGCGCTTCGTGTTCCCGAACGCGCCGGTGCAGCCCGTGACCATCAACAATGGCATGGCCATGCGTTCCTGGTACGACATCCTGGTGATGGACCTGGTGCGCGTCGAGGACGGCGCCGGCATCCGCCGCTCGGAAGCCGAGATCCACAAGCTGATCGCGCGCGAGAACGCCCGCGGCATCCCCACGTCCAACATCGTGCTGGCCGGTTTCTCGCAGGGCTGCGCCATGACGCTGCACACCGGCCTGCGCCTGCCGGAGAAGCTGGCCGGCTTGATGGGCCTGTCGGGCTACCTGCCGCTGCTGGACACGGCCGAAGCCGAGCGCCACGGCGCCAATGCGCGCACCCCGATCTTCCTGGCCCACGGCACCTTCGACCCGGTCGTGCCGCTGGCGCGCGCCAAGGCCACGCTGGCCGAGCTGCAGCGCCTGGGCTGCGACGTGCGCTGGCACACCTACGGCATGCCGCATTCCGTGTGCGCCGAGGAAGTGGCCGACATCTCGCGCTTCCTGCGCGAAGTGCTGGGCTGAGCAAGTCAACGACCGCCCCCCCCCCCGATACGCCACCAGCAGCCTACAAACGCCGCCCCATCGGGGCCGCACGGAGCTGGCTCCGCCGGTCCGTAGCGGCGCCCCCCTGGGGGGGGAAGCGCGCAGCGCTTC
>NZ_JAGTJY010000016.1:0-59704 GCF_018195695.1 Achromobacter sp. Marseille-Q0513
CCTTCGTCCTGTTCCCCGTTCGGCGCGCCGGACGAGGCAGTGCCGGTTGTCGCGCGGTCGACTGCGGCAGCGTCGGCTGTCTCGGTATCGATTGCCGCAGTGCCGGCTGCCGAGGCGTCAGACCTCGCGGGCTCGGTGCGGCTCCAGGGCGCGCGGCAATCGGCGCAGCGCGGCGCATGCAGGCTGCCATGCAGATGCAGCACTGCCGGACTGCCCGCGCGCTCGTGCAGATCGTCCACGTTCTGCGTGATCACGGTGAGCCCCGGCGCATGCGCGGCCAGCCTGGCGATGGCCAGGTGCGCGGCATTCGGTCGGGCGCGCAGGGCCTGCTCGCGTCGCCATTCATACCAGCCCCAGACCAGGTCGGGATGGGCGCGGAAGGCCTCGGGCGTAGCCAGGGCCTGCGCGTCGAAGCGCGACCACAGTCCGGTGAGCGCGTCGCGGAACGTCGCGATGCCGCTCTCGGCGGATACGCCCGCGCCCGTGAAGACCACGGGCCGCCTGCTTTGCCGCAGGGCCTGCGCCAGCGCGGCGGGAATGTCGTGCTGCGGGCCGGTCATCGCGGACGGGCGCAAGCGGGGCGCGTGGGGAAGTCGGTGGCGTGGTGCATGTTCAACCTGATCGATGGTTCGCTACGCTGCCTGTCCGCGGGCATGGCTGTCAAGCCGCGCGGCAAATGCCGTGCTGGTCGCAATCGCCGCGACCGGCGCATGGGCATTGCGCTTGTGGGTTCCCGAATCGTGGATACTGCCACCAGGATTTTGGGAACATCAACTGGGCCAGGGCGGATTCGCCCGCCGCGCCCTACCTGGGAGACTAGCAATGCCTGAACCGATCGCGGGCCTGGACCGGCTTCGTTCCTTCATCGCCACCGCCACGCGGCTGGCCGGCCCGGCGGGCCTGGCGCAAAGCCCGGCGCTGGAGTCCGCGTTCGCGGAGCTGCTGCGGCATGATGACTGGCTGCCCGAGGCCTGTACCGTGCCGCATCCACAGTATTACCAGCAATACCTGCTGCATTGCGACCCGCTGGAGCGCTTCTCCATGGTCAGTTTCGTCTGGGGGCCGGGCCAGAGCACGCCGGTGCACGATCACGAGGTCTGGGGCTACGTGGGCATGCTGCGCGGTTCGGAGATCAACCAGCGCTACGTGCGCGAGGCCGATGGCGGCCTGCGGCTGGCGGGCGCGGCATCGACCCTGGTGCCGGGCGACGTGGAGCGGCTGGCGCCCGAGGAAGGCGATATCCATCAGGTGTCCAACGCGCATGCCGATCGCGTGTCGATCAGCGTGCACCTGTATGGCGGCAACATCGGCGCGGTGTCGCGCCATGTCTATGATCCGGCCACCGGCGTGGCCAAGCCCTTCGTGTCGGGCTATTCCTCGACCAGCCTGCCCAATCTCTGGGACCGTTCGCAAGCGGTGCGCGCCGGGCTGGCCGCCTCGGCCTGACACGCGCTACCCCAAGGGCCGCGGACCTGTCCGCGGTCCGCGTCTCATGCTATGTTCTCGTCCTAAATATTAGGAAATAGACGATATGGACAAGACGCTGCTCAAGGGGCTGATGGTGCTGGAGGCGGTCACCGACGTGGACAATCCGCCGCGCACCATCGACGCGCTGGCCGCCCGCGTGGGACTGACCCGCAGCAATACCCACCGCACGCTGCAGACGCTGATCCATGCCGGCTATGTGATCAAGGACGACGAGGGCGGCGGCTATCGCGGCGCGGTGCGGCTGTTCGAACTGGCCGCGCGGCAACTGGCGCAGCTGGACGTGCGCAAGCTGGCCGCGCCCTACATGCGCACGCTGGCCGACCAGACCGGCGAAACCGTGCACCTGTCGGTGCTGGACGGCTTTGACGTGGTGTACGTGGACAAGATCGACAGCCCGCAGCCCATCCGCGCCTATTCCATGATCGGCGGACGCGCGCCGGCCTACGCCGTGGCCACCGGCAAGGCGCTGCTGGCCTATCAGTCCGACGGCTATGTCGAGCGCTACGCTGACAAGCTGCAGCGGCACACGCCGGCCACCATCGTCTCCATGCAACTGCTCAAGGACGAGCTGCGCAAGGTGGTGCGCGCCGGCTACGCCATCAATCGCGGCGAATGGCGCGAAGGCGTGGGCGGGCTGGCCGTGGCGCTGTTCAACAGCCTGGACCAGCCCGTGGCGGCCGTGGGCATCTCCGGTCCGCTGGACCGCCTCAGCGCGGCCCGGATGAAGCAGCTGGCGCCGGACGTGGCGGCCTGTGCGCAGGCGATATCCCAGGGCATGGGGTATCGCGGCGGCTTCCTGGGTCAGTAGCGCCCGCGTCCGCGAGCGCGGCGGCGATGCGCCGCGCTTGGTCCCGCGCCAGGCGGGCGTTCACGTCCATGGACGTGGTCCAGAAGTAGGTGCCGCCGGCCAGGCTACCCAGTACGGTGATCGCGGCTTGCGCGGCGCCGCAAGCGTCCAGCAGGCTGCCGGTGGCGTAGTCCAGCGCCAGCCCGCCATGCGGATGCGCTTGCCCGTGGCCGTCGCGCAGCAGCGCCGACACCAGGGGATCGGCGGCGCCGGCCGCGTCGACGGAGAAACTGGTGGCGTTGATCAGATAGCGGCTGCGCAGCTCGCGCTCGCCTGCCGGCGTGCGCAGGCGGGTCACGAAGCCGCCGGCGGCGTCATGGCGGCTGTCGACGTAGCCGCTCAGCACTTCCAGCTGGCCGGCGCGGAAGAGCGCCTGCAGCTTGCGCGCGTTGCGCATCGGAAAGTTGGCGCGGCGCGCCATCCACAGCGCGCGCCATTGCGATTGGAAGCGCGCGCGCTCGGCGTCTGGCAGCAGATGCCAGATCAGGTCCACGGCCGCGTTGGTCGCCGCGGCCACCGCCTGCCATGGGCGCGCGCCGTGTTCGGAACGGCGGATCTCGTCGTCCAGCGCGGTCCGCGCGTCGCCGTCACCGCCCAGGATGTCCTCGGTGTCGATCGTGCCGCCCAGCGCCCGCACCTCGCGGTCCAGCGCCGCGGCGATCCGTTCCAGCGTCAGCGCGCCGCCGTGCGCGTTCGCCAGTTTCAGCGCGCCATCGCGGCTCAGTTCGGCCAGGCCCTGCGGCGGGGGCCGGTTATGCGGACTGCGCACCGAGGGCAGCCGGCCATTGCGCGATACGCAGACGAGCGGACCGCGATGCTCGGCCTGCTGCAGCGCGGCCACAGCATCGACCGCGCTCAGGCTGGTGCCGATCACGCAGACCGTGGCGTCGGAGGCGATGCCGGCCGCCAGCTCGCTGACCGGATAGGGGCTGTTGAAGTAGCCGGGCGCGGCTTCCAGCGCCGGGAAGGCGCGCGAGGGCAGGTTGCCGTTGCACAGCGCCACGCGCCGCGCCACACAGGGCTGTCCCGATTCCGCCAACACCCGCACGCGTCCGTCCGCCAGCGGCGTGATGCCGCCGACGCGCGCGCGCACGTGTTCCAGCGTCACGCCTCGGCCTGGCGCCAGCGCGCGCGCCCGCTCGTAGGCGTGGGCCATGTAGGCGCCGAACAAGGGCCGGGGCAGGAAGTCGCCCGGATCGATCGCGCCTTCCACCCCGTGGCCCGCCAGCCAGGCGGGATCCTGCCGGCGCAGCCAGTCCACGAAATCCAGGCGCTCGTCGGCCAGCGCCGACATATTGCCAGCCGGGATGTTGAGCAGGTTGCTGCGCAGGTCGTCCTGGTAGGCGCCGCCCGGCCCGGGATGCTCCTGCGGTTCGTACAACCGCAGGCTGAGCGGCCGGCCGCCGCCGGCGGGCAGCGACAGCAGGAACTGGAGCAGCAGGCTGACGCCGACCGATCCGCCGCCGATGATGGCCAGGTCGACGGCCTGCGCGTCGCGCGTGTCGGGGGCGGCCGTCATTTGGCCGCCGACAGGCGCACGACCTCGGCCCAGCGGGCGGTCTCCTGCTGCAACATGCGCCGGGTGTCGGCCGGCGAGGTGGCGACGGCGTCGGCGCCGAGCTTCTGCGCCGCCTGCTTCACCGATTCCATCGCGGCGGCCTTCTGCATGCCGGCCGAGAGCTTGTCCACGATGGCGGCCGGCGTGCCTGCCGGCGCCAGCAGGGCGTAGGTGGTGGCCACCGAATAGTCCTTCACGCCCTGTTCGATCAGCGTGGGCAGCTCGGGCAAGGCCGAGGCGCGCGTGGGCGTGGTCACGGCCAGCAGCCGGATCTTGCCGCTGGCGGCCTGCGGCAGCAGCGCGGGCAGGGTCTCGATGACCATGTCGATCTGGCCGCCGAGCAGGTCGGTGATGGCCGGCCCGCTGCCGCGATACGGCACGTGCATCAGCCGCGTGCCGGTGACCACCTGGAACAGCTCGCCGGCCATGTGCTGCGAGGTGCCCGGTCCGGCCGAGCCGTAGGTGATGGACCCAGGCTTGGCCTTGGCCAGCGCGATCAGCTCCTGCACATTGCGCGCCGGCACCTTGCTGTTGACCGCCACCGCCATGGGCATGCTGGTCGCCATCGACACGCCGACGAAGGCCGTGCCGAAGTCGTAGCCGGGCTTGTCGGGCATGGCGGCGTGGATCGCATGGCTGCCCACCGCGCCCATCAGCAGCGTGTAGCCGTCGGGGGCCGACTTGGCCACGTATTCCGCGCCGATCTCGCCGCCGGCGCCGGCCTTGTTCTCGACCACCACGCTCTGGCCCAGATAGTCGCCCAGGTGCTGGGCGTAGATGCGCGCGGCGGCGTCGGTGGCGCCGCCGGGCGGGAAGGGCACGACCATGCGCACGGGCTTGCTGGGCCAGGCGTCGGCCGCCTGCGCGGGGCCGGCCGCCAGTCCCAGCGCCAGGGCGGCAGCGGCGAATACGGCGAGTGTTCTCATGACTGTCTCCTTGGGGGGGGTGGACCTTCCTGCTCGGGGTCAGTCCTTATGAATCCCAAATAATAGGACTTGAATTCCAATAAATGGTTTACCTAGAATTCCACACGGTGATATGCTGGTCAACGATTAAGCAGTGGACCTAGGGAATGCTCTAGGTTTCACAGGAATTCCAGGCAAAGCCAGCCAAGCGCGACGGCCATGGTGCCATTGCCGGATTCGTCGCTATAGATTATTTTTCGTATCCCAAATATTGAATTTTCATAACGAGAGGTCAGACATGACACCCAGCTCGGCACTGGCCGGCATCACGGTGCTGGAGATTTGCAATGTGGCGGCGGGGCCGTTCTGCGGCATGCTGCTGGCGGACATGGGCGCCGACGGGATCAAGGTCGAGAACCCCGATGGCGGCGACACGCTGCGCAGCTGGCCGCCGATCTCCGACGGCTACAGCGAGAACTTCGCCTCGCTCAATCGCAACAAGCGCTCCGTGACCTTGAATCTCAAGAGCCCCGAGGACCTGGAACTGGCGCGCGAGCTGGCGCTGACCGTCGACGTGCTGATCGAGAACAACCGGCCCGGCGTGATGGACCGGCTGGGCCTGGGCTACGAGGCATTGAAGGCGCGCAATCCCCGGCTGGTGTATTGCTCGATCTCGGCCTACGGCCAGTCCGGCCCGCGTGCGCAGGAAGGCGGCTTCGACCTCACCATCCAGGCCATGAGCGGCATCATGAGCGTCACCGGCGAGGCCGGTGGCGAGCCCGTCAAGTGCGGCGTGCCGCTGGCGGACTTCTCGGCCGGGCTGTATGGCGCCTTCGCCATCGCCTCGGCGCTGCGCGCGGCGCAGGCCAGCGGGCAGGGCGCGCACATCGATGTGCCCATGCTGGGCGCCACGCTGGGCATCGCCGCGCTGCAGACCTCCGAGTTCTTCGGCAGCGGGCGCGATCCGGTCAAGCTTGGCTCCGCCCATCCGCGCAACGCGCCCTACCAGGCGTTCCGTTGCAAGGGCGGCTACTTCGGCATGGCCGCCGGCAACCAGGCACTGTGGAAGAGCGTGTGCGCGGTGGTCGGCCGCGACGACCTGCTGGCCGATGCCCGTTTCGCCGATACCAGCCTGCGCGCCCGCAACCAGGACGCGCTGCGCGAGATCCTGGAAGCCATCTTCGCCGGCGACGAGGCCGCGTCCTGGCTGGCGCGCTTTCGCGAGGCGGGCGTGCCCTGCGCGCCGATCAATACCTATTCGGAAGTGCTGGCCGATCCGCAGGTCGAGCACATGGGCTGGGTGCAAGCGCTGGACCTGCCCAACGGCGTGCGCACGCGCACCTTCGGCCTGCCGGTGCGCTTCGACGGCCAGACCACGGCGCTGCGTCGCCGCCCGCCCGCGCTGGGCGAGCACAACGAGGAAGTGCTGGGCGCGTTGCGCGCGCGGCGCAAGGAGACGGCATGAGCGGCATCACGGAAACGGACGGCCTGCGGGTCGAGCGGCGAGGCGCGCTGCATCTGCTGACGCTGACGCGCCCGGACAAGATGAACGCGTTGTCGGCCGGGCTGGTCGAGGCGCTGATCGCGGCGGTGGACCGGGCGCAGGCCGAGCAGGCGCGCGCCATCGTGTTCCAGGGCGAGGGCCGCAATTTCAGCGCTGGCTTCGACTTCGGCGATTGGGAATCGCAGAGCGAGGGCGACCTGCTGCTGCGCTTCGTGCGCATCGAGATGTTGCTGCAGCGCGTGGCGGCTTCGCCCTGCCTGACGGTGGCGCTGGCGCATGGCCGCAACTTCGGCGCCGGCGTGGATCTGTTCGGCGCCTGCAAGTGGCGGCTGGCCGCGCCCGAGGCCAGCTTCCGCATGCCGGGGCTGAAGTTCGGGCTGGTGCTGGGCACGCGGCGCTTCGCCGCGCTGGTGGGCGCCGAGCGTGCGCGCACCATCCTGGAACAGGCCGCGACTTTCGACGCCGAAGCGGCTTTGCGCGACGGCTTCGTCAGCCGGCTGGCGGCGCAAGACGAATGGCCGGCGGCGGCGGACGAGGCGCTGGCCGTCGCGTCCGCGCTGACCGATGCGAGCCGCGCGCAACTGTACGCCGCGCTGTCGCTCGAGGCGCCGGATGCCGACCTGGCGCGGCTGACGCGCTCGGCCGCCGAGCCGGGGCTCAAGGCCCGCGTGGCCGCCTATTTGCAGGCCCGCTAGCCGCGCGGCGGGACAAGGAGACAAGATGGGTTCGGGATACAACCAGAAGAACAAGCAGCGCACGCTGGCGGAACTGGCCGCCATGGTGCCGGACGGCGCCAGCATCGCGCTGGGCGGCAGCTTCCTGCATCGCGGGCCGTTCGGTTTCGTGCGCGAACTGATCCGGCAGGGCAAGCGTGACCTGGAACTGATCAAGCAGTCGCCCGGCTACGACGTGGACATCCTGTGCCGCGCCGGCGCGCTGCGCCGCGTGCGCGCGGGCATCGTTGCCATGGAAGGCAATTTCGGCCTGGCGCCCTGGTACCGCAAGGCGATCGAGCGCGGCGAGGTCGAACTGGAAGAGCATGCCTGCGCCAGCCTCACGGCGGGCCTGCGGGCGGCGGCGTTCGGCGTGCCGTTCCAGCCCTGCGGCGGCCTGCATGGCAGCGGCCTGCCCGAACTGAACGGCTGGAAATGCATCGACGATCCCTACGGCAGCGGCCAGCGAACCTGGGTGGTGCCGGCGGTGCGGCCGGACTTTGCCGTGATCCAGGCGTCCGAGATCGACGCGCAGGGCAATGTACGCGTGAGCGGCACCGCGCACTGGGACCGCATCATGTCGCGCGCCGCCGGCAGCGTGTTGGTGGTGGCCGAGAAACGGGTCGACAGCGCGGTGTTCGAGGCCCAGCCCGAGTCCACGCTGGTGCCGTATTTCATGGTGCAGGCCTACGCATTGGCGCCGGGCAGCGCCTGGCCTGGCTCGTGCTGGCCGGCCTACGCGATCGACTACCCGGCCGTCGAGGCCTACATGGACAAGAACAGCGAACTGGCCGCCCACCTGGCGGCGGCGCCGGAAGCGCAGGAGGCCAGCCATGGCTGAGCAATGGTCGGGCTTTTCCTACATCGTGACCAACCTGGCGCGCTTCATCCGCCCGGACGAGATCACCTTCAGCGGCGTCAATTCCACCATGCCGATGCTGGCCTGCCTGCTGGCCAAGCGCGCCTATGACTGGGACTACGTCTACATCAACGTGGCGGGCGGCGTGGATCCCAGGCCCTCGCACGTGCCGCTGTCCAGCTCCGATCCGGTGCTGGCCGAACACACGGCGTCGATCTTCGCCAACGAGGATTTCTACGACCTGTGCACGCGCGGCCGCATGGACTTGACCTTCCTGGGCGCGGCCCAGATCGACGGCGAGGGCTGCGCCAACAACTCCTGCATCGGCGACTGGCACGCGCCCAAGGTCCGCCTGCCGGGCGGCGGAGGCGGCGCGGTCATGCTGCCCACGGCGCGGCGCGCCTGCACCTGGCGCACCGAGCACTCGACGCGCACGCTGGTGCCCAGGCTGGATTTCGTCACGTCCTGGGGCGGTTTTCACGGCGTCGTCACGCCGATCGCCGTGTTCATCAAGCGCGACGGGCGGCTGGCCCTGCAGTCCTGGCATCCGGGGGCGAGTCTCGCCGAGGTGCGCGAGCGCACCGGCTTCGCGTTCGACGCCAGCGGCGCCGCGCCCACCGAGCCGCCCACGCCGGCCGAGGCGCGCGCCTTGCGCGAGCTGGATCCCGACGGCCAATTCGAACGCGATGCGGCGGTGACGCTGCGCTGAGTAGGACCACCCCCGAGCGCTGGCGCGCTCCCCCCTCAAGGGGGCGCCGCGATGGCCCGGCAGAGCCGGATCCATGCGGCCCCGATCGCCTGGAGACACTGGTATGAACGACGCCGATGCCACGCTGGTGGCCGCCTATGCACGTGCCTGGACTCGTCCGGATCGGGCGGGACTGCCCGCCCTGGTCGCTGAAGGCGTCGCGTTGAGCTACGCGGCACTGCATGAGCGCGTGGCTCGCGCCGCGGGCGCGCTGCGGGCGGCGGGCGTGGGCGAGGGGGACTTTGTCGCCGTGGCGATGGAGCGCTCGCTGGAGCAACTGATCGCGATCCTGGGCACGATGGCGGCGGGCGCCTGCCCGTGTCCGCTGGAACCGCGCCTGGCCGATGAGGAAACCGCGCGCCGCGTCGCCGCGGTGGGACTGACCTGGATGCTGCACGACCCCGCGCACGCGGGCATGGCCGCCGCGTCCGGGCTGCCGGCGGCCCGCCTGCTGCCCGCCGAGCGCCTGGCGCTGGGCGACCCCGCCTGGGTGCAGGCGCTGGCGCCGGACGCGCCGGCGCTGCTGCTGTTCACCTCCGGCAGCACCGGCCATCCCAAGGGCGTGCTGCTGAGCCATCGCGGGCTGATGAACAATGCGCGCGGCGTGCTGGCGCATAGCGGCCTGACGCCGGACGACCGGCTGCTGCATGTGATGCCGCTGCATCACACCAACGCGCTGAACAACCAGGTCTTCACGCCGCTGCTGGCCGGGGCCCGCGTGGCGCTGGCCGGACGCTTCCGCGCCGAGGACATGCCGGGGCTGCTGGCGCGCTGGCGGCCCACCATCATGACCGGCGTGCCGACCATGTACGCGCGCATGCTGGACCTGGCATTCGAACCCGCCAGCCTGGCGGGCCTGCGCTACGCGCGTTGCGGCTCGGCACCGATCACCGAGGCGCTGCACCGGCGCATCGAGGCTTTCCTGGGCTGCCCGCTGCTGGTGTCCTACGGCCTGTCGGAGGCGACCTGCACCTCCACCATGAATCCGCCCGGCGCGCGGCGCGTGGGCACGGTGGGCACGGTGCTGGCCGGCCAGCGCGTGGTCCTGCGCCAGCCGGACGGCAACGCGGCGCCGGCTGGCGGCGAGGGCGAGATCTGCATCGAGGGCGACAGCCTGATGCTGGGCTACCTGGGCGCGCAGGGCCAGGCCGGCGTGGCGGACGGGCGGCTGAGCACCGGCGACGTGGGCCGCTTCGACGCCGACGGCTATCTGACCATCACCGGGCGCATCAAGGACGTGATCATCCGTGGCGGCGAGAACATCTCGCCGGCGCTGGTGGAGGGCGTGGTGGCGGCGTTGCCCGGCGTGGCGGCCTGCTGCGTGGTGGGCGCGCCCGATGCCGACCTGGGCGAAGTCCCGGTGGTCTTCGCGACCCGCGCGGCCGGCGCGCCGCCGGCGGACGAGGCGGGGATCCGCGCCGCCGTGCTGGCGGGCCTGGGCCGCATCTATGTGCCGCGCGACGTGCTCTGGGTGGACGCGCTGCCCGAGAACGCGGTGGGCAAGGTGGATCGCAAGGCGCTGGCGGCAAGGGTGGCGGGATGACACGTATTTCCAGCCCAGTGCGCTGCGGTAAGCCCGGATTGCTCGAAAGACGAGATAGGCGATACGGTTGACCCTTGAATGGTGTTTGAACCATAATGACCATATTGATCATTATGGTTTGAGGTGCGCAATGATTACCGAAGTCAGTGCCGTGAACTTTCGGCAGAACCTGGGAGAAATGCTCAATCAGGTGCAATACCGCAACGACAGCATTGTCATCAACAAGGATGGCAAGGCGGTTGCCGCGCTTGTTGACGCCGAATTGTTTGCTCGTATCCGTCGCATGCAAGAGCGCTTTGACGCGCTCAGTAATCGGATCGGGGATGCCTATGCCCGCGTTCCGGAGGACGAGGGCCTGGTTGAGATCGAGGCTGCGGTGGCAGCGGAACGAAAGGCGCGTTGATGCCAGGACTGCGCGTAGTCCTGGACACTAACGTGTTGGTATCGGGCCTGGCTTACCCGACAAGCATGCCCGGGCGCATAGTTGCCGCGTGGCGGCATGGGGGACTTGACGTCGCGCTGTCTCACTACATTCTTGATGAATTGGTGCGCGTGCTGCCGCGCTTGCCGCGACTGCAGATGACGCCCGCGGAAATTCGGGATCTGGCCGATAGCCTGATGTTTCTTGCCGATATCGTCGAGCCAGCGAAAGCAAGGGATGAGGGACTGCGCGATGAGGCCGACCAGCCTGTGTTGCAGACGCTGCTGGCCGCGCAGGCGCAGTACCTGATCACGGGCGACAAGGACCTGCTGGCGCTGGCCGGGCGCTATCCGATTATCTCTCCGGCGGATTTCTGCGCCCGGCACGGCGCATAGGCCGTAGTCGCGCCTGCCATGTGCCTCGTCCCGGCTGCGGTGTGCGCCGGAAACGGAAGCGGCTAATCCAGCCCCACGAACCCACCCGTCTGGTGGCTCCACAGCCGTGCATACAGCCCGCCCCGGGCCACCAGCTCGGCATGCGTGCCGACCTCGACGATGCGGCCCTGGTCCAGCACCACCAGCCGGTCCATGCGGGCGATGGTGGACAGCCGGTGCGCGATGGCGATCACGGTCTTGCCCTGCATCAGCGTCTCCAGGCTTTCCTGGATGGCGGATTCGACTTCCGAGTCCAGCGCCGAGGTGGCTTCGTCCAGGATCAGGATGGGAGCGTCCTTGAGCAGCACGCGGGCGATGGCGATGCGCTGGCGCTGGCCGCCGGACAGCTTGACGCCGCGTTCACCGACGTGCGCGTCCAGGCCGCGGCGGCCTTCGCCGTCGACCAGCCCGGCGATGAAGTCGCCGGCCCGCGCGCGCCGCACCGCGTCCTGCAGCTGTTGCTCGGACGCGTCGGGGCGGCCATAGAGCAGGTTGTCGCGGATGGAGCGGTGCAGCAGCGAGGTGTCCTGCGTGACCACGCCGATCTGCGAGCGCAGGCTTTCCTGGGTGACGCCGGCGATGTCCTGGCCGTCGATCAGGATGCGTCCGCCCTGCAGGTCGTACAGGCGCAGCAGCACGTTGACCAGCGTGGACTTGCCGGCGCCGGACGGGCCGATCAGGCCGATCTTCTCGCCGGCGCGCACCGTCAGGTCCAGGTGCGGAATGACCTCGCGGGCGCCGCCATAGTGGAAGGACACGTCGTCGAAACGCACCTCGCCGCGCGCGATCGCCAGCGGGCGGGCAGCCGGCGCGTCGAGCACCTGCTTGGGCTGCGAGATGGTGCTCAGCGCATCCTGCACGATGCCGACGTTCTCGAAGATGCCGCTGACTTCCCACATGATCCAGGCCGACATGTTGTTGATGCGGATCACCAGGCCCAGCGCCAGCGTGATCGCGCCCAGCGTGATGCTGTCCTGGCTCCACAGCCACAGCGCCAGGCCGGCGGTGCCGACGATCAGCACGCCGTTCAGCGTGTTGATGGACACGTCCATCGCGGTGATGACGCGGGTCGATAGCTGCTGCTTTTCCGTCTGTTCGGCCAGCGCCTGGCGTGCGTAGTTCTCTTCCTGCCGGGCATGGGCGAAGAGCTTGAGCGTGCCGATGTTGGTATAGCCGTCGACGATGCGGCCCATGAGCTTGGAGCGCGCTTCCGACGCGGTCACGGCGCGCGCCTGCATGCGCGGCACGAAATAGCCCAGCATGCAGCAGTAGCCGACGATCCACAGCACCAGCGGGATCACCAGCCGCCAGTCGGCCTCGGCGAACAGGTACAGCGCGCTGACCACGTACAGGATGACGTGCCACAGCGCGTCCACCGACTGCACGGCGGAATCGCGCAGCGCGCTGCCGGCCTGCATGACGCGGTTGGCGACGCGGCCGGCGAAGTCGTTGTGGAAGAACGCCAGCCCCTGGCCCAGCACGTAGCGGTGGTTCTGCCAGCGCACCAGCGTGGTCAGGCTGGGCGCGATGGTCTGGTGGGTCAGCAGGTCGTGCGCGGCGATCGCCAGCGGGCGCAGCACCATCACCACCACCGCCATCCACAGCAGCAGGCCGGCGTGGCGCTGGAAGAACTCGGCGGGCGGCGTGTCGCGCGCCAGGTCGACGATGTCGGCCAGGAAGCTGAACAGCGCCACCTCGACCAGCGCGCCCGCCAGCCCCACCACCAGCAGCACGGCGAAGATCGGCCAGACCTGCAGCAGGTAGTAGGCGTAGAAGCGCAGCACGCGGCCGGGCGGGGTGATGTCCGGGGCATCCTTGAACGGGTCTATCAGGCTTTCGAAACGACGGAAGATGGATTTGCTCTGGACGCCGGGCATGGATGATCCGTAGGGGCGCCTGGCCGGCCTTGTGGGCGCGGCGGGCGCGGACGGCCGTGGCGCGGCTGCGCGGACGGCAGACGCCTAGCGTAGCAAATGTTTGTGGAGACGCCGTTGAATGGGGGCCTCTACCTCGCCCGGCGGGTGCCGCCGGCGCGCCGGCTGGCTTTATCGGAAACGATGTTGTCCTCGGCCATGCGCCGGCCGCGTTGCTCGATGTGCGCCAGGAAGCCGCGCAGCTGCTCGACCTCGGTCGCGCTCAGGTCCTGCACCAGCATGTCGTTCAGGCGCGCGACCTCGGGCAGCAGCGCCAGGTAGCGTTCCTGCCCGCGCTCGGTGGCCTCGACCCGGACCACGCGCCGGTCGGCGCTGTCGTGCAGCCGGCGCAGCCAGCCCTTCTCGCACAGCGTGCCCAGCGTGCGCGACGTGCGCGCCAGATCCAGCTTGGCCGCCGCCGCCAGTTCGGCCGAGGTCATGATGCCGCCTTCCACCGCGCAGGCCAGCAACCGCCACTCGCGCCGGGTGATGCCGTAGCGGCCTTCGCACAGGCGCACGAACACCGGGTTGGATTGCGACCAAGCCTGGTAGAGACGGTACATCAGCATATCGGACAGGCTGGCCTGGCCGTGGGCTGGGGGCGTTGCCATGGCGTCTCCCGCGGGCCGAGCTGTTGCCGGTCGCGCATGCATATCGTTATGGAAAGTACTGGATTAGATCAACAAAGCGTCGCGTTGCTAAATTCATTTTGCCCATTTGGGCATGCGCCGGGCATAGGGAATAGCCCCCGGAGCAACCACGGGGAATGGCCCCGGCATCCGGCCAACCGGCCGGGAGCGCCAAGGGCCGCAGCGAACCAGGAGATAGCGATGCGCAACAGATTGAGCGGCTGGGCGACGGGCCTGGCCTTGGCGGCAAGCGTGGCGGCCTGTCCCGCCGTACAGGCCCAGCCGCCGCTGGACGGCGCACTGACCATCGTGGTGGGTTATCCGCCCGGCGGCAGTTCCGACCGCGTCGCGCGGCTGGTGGCGGACCGGCTCAAGGAGCGCATCGGCGCGCCGGTGGTGGTAGAGAACAAGACCGGGGCCGGCGGCCGCATCGCCGCCCAGGGCCTGCATGCGGCCGGGGCGGCGCAGAACGTGCTGATGCTGGCCAATCCGGCCGTCATGGTGGTGGCGCCGCTGGTCTACGACAAGCCTGGCTACGACGCGCAACGCGATTTCAAGCCGGTGTCGCTGGTGAGCCGCTACAAGTTCGCGCTGGCGGTGGCGGCGGATTCCAAGGTGCGCGACGTGGCCGGCCTGCGCCAGGTCCTGCGCGACGATCCCCGGCTGTTCTCGGTGGGCGTGCCCGCCACCGGCAGCCTGCCGCATTTCTTCGCGCTGATGCTGGGCCGCGCCATCAGCAAGGAGCCCGAGATTGTCGGCTACCGGGGATCGGCGCCGCTGATCTCCGAGCTGATCGGCGGCGTCCTGCCGCAGGCCATCGACACGCTGGACACGCTGCTGCCGCAGCACCGCGCCGGCAAGATCCGCATCCTGGCGACGTCGGGCCAGACGCGCGATCCCGACCTGCCCGACGTGCCGACCTTCCGCGAGACCGGCGTGGACCTGGCCGCCGACGGCTGGAACGCCTTCTTCGCGCCGGCCGCCATGCCGGCGGACAAGGCCGAGCGGCTGGGCCGCGACATCGCCGCCGTGCTGGACGAGCCGGCCCTGCGCGAGGCCGTGCGCGCCGCCTACCTGGAACCGGTGTCGGCCGACGCCGCCCGCAGCGCCGAGGCGCTGGACGCCTACCGCAAGCAGTGGGAGCCGGTGGTGCGCGCGTCCGGCTTCACGGCCACGCAATAAGGACGGAGGCAGACATGGGCGCCGTCCAGAACGTGCTGTTCATCATGGCCGACCAGCTGCGGGCTGACCACCTGGGCTGCTACGGCCATCCCTACCTGGAGACGCCCAGCCTGGACGGGCTGGCGGCGCGCGGCGCGCGCTTCACGCGTGCCTTCGTCAACTCCGGGGTGTGCGGCCCGTCGCGCATGAGCTATTACACCGGCCGCTATCCATCGCGCCACGGCGCGACCTGGAACCGCGTGCCGCTCTCGGTCAACGAGATCACGCTGGGCGAATACCTGGCCGGCCGGGGCCGTGACCTGGCACTGGCCGGCAAGACCCACGTGATACCGGACAAGGCGGGCATGGAGCGGCTTTCCATCGACGGCGCGTCCGAACTGGGCATCCTCTTGAACCGGGGCGGCTTCGTCGAGCTGGACCGCTACGACGGCCACCATGAACCCGGGGCCGAGAGCGGCTATCCGGCCTTCCTGCGGCGTCACGGCTACGACAGCGCCGATCCCTGGAGCGACTACGTCATCGCCGGCGTGGACGCGTCCGGGCAGGTGGTCAGCGGCTGGAACATGCGCAATGTGCATCTGCCTTCGCGCGTGGCCGAGGCGCATTCCGAGACCGCCTACATGACGGACCAGGCGCTGGACTTCATGAAGCGGCGCGGCGGCCAGCCCTGGGTGCTGCATCTGAGCTATGTGAAGCCGCACTGGCCCTACATGGCGCCGGATCCCTACCATCGGCGCTACCGCGCGGACCAATGCCTGCCCGTGCGCCGCAGCCTTGCCGAGCTGGAGAATGCGCATCCGGTGGTGGCCGCCTACCGGCAGCACGAGGAAAGCGTCAGTTTTTCCAGCGACGATTGCGTGCGCGTGGTGCGTCCGGCCTACCAGGGCCTGATCCGGCAGCTGGACGACCATCTGGGACGCCTGTTCGACTACATGGAAGGCGCGGGCCTGATGAAGAACACGCTGATCGTGTTCACCGCCGACCACGGCGATTTCCTGGGCGACCATTGGCTGGGCGAGAAGGAACTGTTCTACGACACCGTGCAGCGCGTGCCCTTCATCGTCATGGATCCGTCCGGCGAGGCCGACGCCACGCGCGGCCAGGCGCTGGACCACATGGTCGAAAGCGTGGACCTGGTGCCCAGCGTGCTGCGCGCGCTGGACGCGCCCCGGCCGGCGCACCGGCTGGAAGGACGCGAACTGCAGGACGTGTTGCATGGCCTGCCTGCCGGCCAGCCCTGGCGCGACTGCGTGTATTCGGAGCTGGACTACAGCTTCCGCCAGGCTCGATTGCTGCGCGGCAAGACGCCACGCAATGCCCGCGCCTGGTCGGTGCGCACCGACCGGTGGCGCTATGTGTACTGGCTGGACGAGCCCGAGCAGCTGTACGACCTGCAGGCCGATCCCGACGAGTTCCAGGACCTGGGGACCAGCGCCGCGCACGCCGAGGTGCGCGCGGCCTTGCGCCAGCGCCTGCTGGAGTGGATGCTGCGCGGCCGCACCCGCACCACGATGAGCGACGAGGCGGTGGAGCGGGCCACCAACGCGCACAAGCGCGCGGGCGTCTATTTCGGGCAGTGGTAGGCGGCGCGCCGTCGCGGCCGCGCCAAATCGAAGCGGGCCGGCGTCGCCGGCCCGCCGTGACGCGGAATCAGGCCTGGGCGGATGCCTTGGCCTTGGCCTTGGCCTGCGCCTGGGCTTCCGGCTTGAGTTCGCGCCGCAGGATCTTGCCCACGTTGGTGCGCGGCAGGTCCTCGCGGAACTCCACGTAGCGCGGCACCTTGTAGCCGGTGAGCTGGGTGCGGCAATGGGCGATCAGCGTCTCGGCGTCCAGGTTCGGATCCTTGCGGATGACGTAGAGCTTGACCGCCTCGCCGGAGCGTTCGTCCGGCACGCCGACCGCCGCCACCTCGCGCACGCCGGGATGCAGCGCGGCCGCGTCCTCGACTTCGTTCGGATAGACGTTGAAGCCGGACACCAGGATCATGTCCTTCTTGCGGTCCACCAGGAACACATAGCCGGCTTCGTCCACGTAGCCGATATCGCCGGTGCGCAGGAAGCCGTCCGCGTGCAGCACCAGCGCGGTCTCGTCCGGGCGCTTCCAGTAGCCGCGCGTGACCTGGGGGCCGCGCACGCAGATCTCGCCGCGTTCGCCGATGGGCAGTTCGCGGCCCTCGTCGTCGCGGATGGAAATGTCGGTGGACGGCACCGGCAGGCCGATGGAGCCGGTGAATTCCTTCACGTCCAGCGGGTTGATGGTCACGGCGGGCGAGGTCTCGGTCAGGCCATAGGCCTGGGCCAGCGAGCGGCCGGTGACGGCGCGCCAGCGGTCGGCCACCGAGCGCTGCACCGCCATGCCGCCGCCCAGCGTCAGGCGCAGGCGCGAGAAATCCAGCTTGGCGAAATCGGGATGGTTCAGCAGCGCGTTGAACAGCGTGTTGACCCCGGTGAAGGCGCTGACCGGCGCCTTGGACATTTCCTTGATCAGCCCTGGGATGTCGCGCGGATTGACGATGAGTAGGTTGCTGGCGCCGATCTTCATGAACGTCAGGCAGTTCGCCGTCAGCGCGAAGATGTGATACAGCGGCAGCGCCGTCACGATGAGTTCTTCGCCGTCCCGGACCAGCGGCCTGACCCAGGCGTGCGCCTGGCTGACGTTGGCCATCAGGTTGCCATGCGATAGCATGGCCGCCTTGGCCACGCCGGTGGTGCCGCCCGTGTATTGCAGGCAGGCCAGGTCGTTCTGGTTCAGCTCGACCTCGGTGAAGGGCAGGGCGCGGCCGGCGCGCAGCGCCTGGCCCAGCCGCTGCGCGCCGGGAATCGACCAGGCCGGCACCATGCGCTTGACGCGCTTGACCACCAGGTCGACCAGCCGGCCCTTGAGCGGGCCCAGCAGTTCGCCGATGGAGGTGACCAGCACGCGCTCGATGGCGGTCTTGGGCAGGGCCTGCTGCAACGTGGCGGCGAAGTTGTCCGCCACCACGATGGCGCGCGCGCCCGAGTCGGCCAGCTGGTGCTCAAGCTCGTGCGCGGTGTAGAGCGGATTGCAGTTGACCACGACGCAGCCGGCGCGCCAGGCGCCGAACAGGCAGACCGGATATTGCAGCAGGTTGGGCATCATCAGCGCGATGCGGTCGCCCTTGCCCAGCCCGTTGGCGTGCAGCCAGGCGGCGAAGTCGCGCGTCAGCGCGTCCAGCTCGGCGTAGCTGATCGACTTGCCCATGCTGATGTACGAGGTCTTGCCGGCATATTGCCGGCAGCTGTCCCGCACCACCGTCACCATCGTCGACACGCCGTCGAGCTGGATGTCGGTGGGCACGCCGGGGGGGTAGCTCTTTTGCCAGATTCGTTCCATATCGTTGGGGATTCCGCCTAGTTGCCCAGCAGGGCCTTCTTCAGAGAGGACTGCGACGGGTTTTCGCCCAGCCATACGCGCAGCAGGGCACGGGCGAAGGCGGGATCGTCGATGCGTCCGCGCGCCTTGCCGTTGTCGCTGACCGACACGCCCTTGGCGTCGAAGTCCAGGTCGATCACGTCGCCTTCCTTGGCCGAGCCCACGCTGGCCATCAGGGCCGAGAGGCGTTGGGCCGGTTCCTTCAGCGCTTCCAGCTCCTGCTTGGGCGTATTGTCGCGCAATCCGTCCTGCAGCGCCCCGTCCAGGCTCTTGCTGTCGACGTCGCGCAGCATGTGCAGCCGCATGCGGCGGGGTTCCGCGCTATTGACCAGCGCGGCGGCGTCGCTGGTCTTGGCGGTCGCGTACAGCGCGGCCACGTAGACCTTCACGACGAACTTGGTGCGCACGCCGGCGCCGTTGAGCACCAGCGCGCGGCCGCCCTCGGACAGCTGGTCCGGGACGCGCAGGCCGCCGACTTCGACGTCGGCCGCCAGGGCCGGGGCGCCCGCCAGGGCGGCGGCCAGGATCAGGCTCAGGGCGGCGATTCGCCCTCCGGGGATGCGATGCATGTGTCACCTCCTTGGGTCTTCTGCTTGTAGAACTTCTTGTTTGCGATATAGATCGTTCGTTCCACGACGGCGTAGACGACACCGTCCTTGTCCTGCAGTTCCACCGTGTACGTCCGGGTGGTTTCATGCTCGCGCGCCAGGATTTCGCGGATTTCCGCGATTTCCCCGGCAGGCAGGCGGAAATCCACGTACAGGGTGGTGTAGGCGGGCTTGCGGTAGCGGATGGACGCCGCCTTGTCCCACACGATGTGATCCGAGCCGAGCGCGGACATCAGCATCGTGGGGTGGGCGCCGTCGGTCACCGCGAACAGCGAGCCGCCGTACATCGAGCCAACGATATTGCGGGTGCGCCGCAACAGCGGCAGCTTGATCCGGATGTGATGAAAATCCGGAGATACGTGCAGCACCCGCCCGCCGGTGGCGCGGAACGCCGGATGCAGGTTGAACCCCACCCGCATCAGCCGCGCGCGCCATTCGGGGGACAGGCGCTTGAACCAATAAGGCTTCACTGGATACCCGCCGTCCTACAGCGCCTCGAACAGGCCGGCCGCGCCCATGCCGGTGCCGATGCACATCGTCACCAGCCCATGCTTGCCGCCGGTGCGGCGCAGGCCGTGGACCAGCGTGGCCGTGCGGATCGCGCCGGTGGCGCCCAGCGGGTGGCCCAGGGCGATGGCGCCGCCCAGCGGGTTGACCTTGGTCGGGTCCAGCTTGAGTTCGCGCATCACCGCCAGCGACTGCGCGGCGAAGGCTTCGTTCAGTTCGATCCAGTCCAGCGCATCCTGCGCGATGCCGCCGCGCTCCAGCACCTTCGGGATCGCGGCCACCGGCCCGATGCCCATGACCTCGGGCGGCACGCCGGCCACGGCGAAGCTGACGAAGCGCGCCAGCGGTTGCAGGTTGAATTCGCGCAGGATGCGGTCGGACACCAGGATCACGGCGGCCGCGCCGTCGGACATCTGCGAGCTGTTGCCGGCCGTGACACTGCCGCGCGCGGCGAACACAGGGCGCAGCTTGGCCAGCGATTCGGCGCTGCTGTCGGGGCGCGGACCTTCGTCTGTTTCCACCAGCCGGCGCGCCACGCGCACCGCGCCGTTGGCGTCGGGCAGGTGCGACACCACCTCGAAGGGCGTGGTCTCGGCCTTGAAATGGCCGGCCGCGATGGCGGCGCAGGCCTTCTGGTGCGAGGCTAGCGCGAAGGCGTCCTGATCCTCGCGCGACACCTTCCAGCGCTCGGCGACTTTCTCGCCGGTCAGGCCCATGCCGAAGGCCATGCCCAGGTTTTCCTCGTGCGCGAAGATGGCCGGGTTCATCGACACCTTGTTGCCCATGATCTGCGGCATGGCGCTCATGGACTCGGTGCCCGCGCCGATCATGATGTCGGCCTCGCCGGTGCGGATGCGGGCGGCGGCGTCGGCCACCGCCTGCAGGCCGGAGGCGCAGAAACGGTTGACGGTGACGCCCGCCACGCTCTGCGGCAGCCCGGCCAGCAGCAGCCCGATGCGCGCGACGTTCATGCCCTGTTCGGCCTCGGGCATGGCGCAGCCCGCGATCACGTCCTCGATCCGGGCCGGATCCAGCCCCGGCGCCTGCGCCAGCGCCCCATTCAGCGCCGCCGCCAGCATATCGTCCGGCCGGGTGGTCGCATACGCGCCATTGCGCTTGCCCACCGGCAGCCGCGTCGCGGCAACGATATACGCGTCTTGAATTTGCTTGCTCATCTCATATCCTCAAATATTCATGGACCCAAACTCTCCCAACCCACAACGGCGCCCCACGATCGGGGCCGCGCGGATCCGGCTCCGCCGGTCCGCAGCCGGCGCCCCTGGGGGAGGCGCCGAAGGCGCTCGGGGGGGCTCAATTCCGCAGAGGCTTGCCGGTTTCCAATGTGTGGCGGATGCGGGCCTGGGTCTCCTGCGTGCGCAGCAGCGCCACGAACTCCTTGCGCTCCACGGTCAGCAGCCATTCCTCGTCCACGCGCGTGCCGGTCTCGATCTCGCCGCCGCACAGCGCCACGGCGGCGCTGCGCGCTACGCGGTAGTCGTGCGCGCTGATCATGCCGCCCTCGCGCATGTTGACCAGCATCATCTCGAAGTTGGCGATGCCGTTGCGGCCGGCGACCGGCACGTTCTGCAGCCTGGCCGGCGGCACGTAGCCGGCCTGGGCGGCGGCGCGGGCCTGGCCGATGGCCACGAACAGCAGCTCGTCCGGATGGAACAGCACGATGTCCTGCTCGCGGGCGAAGCCGGTTTCGATGGCCTCGCGCGCGCTCTTGGCGACCTGCGCGGTGGCGATGGTCTGGAAGATCGGCTGCAGGAACGGGAAGACTTCGCCGGGCGTGGCGGTCTTGGCCGCCAGCGCGGCCGCGCGGCCGGCGAATTCCTTGCTGCCGCCGCCGGCCGGGATCAGGCCCACGCCGGCCTCGACCAGGCCGACGTAGCTTTCCAGCGCCAGCACGCGGTGCGAGGCATGCATCAGGAATTCGCAGCCGCCGCCCAGCGCCATGCCCTGCACGGCGGCGACGGTGGGGATCTGCGCGTACTTGAAGGCCTGCGAGGCGCGCTGGAACTTCTCGACGGTGGCTTCCAGCATGTCCCACTGGCCGGCGGCGCAGGCTTCGACCACTTGCTGCAGGTTGGCGCCCACGGCGAAGGGAGCCGGATGCCAGATGACCAGGCCGTCGAACTCGCGCTCGGCGCGGGCCACGGCCTGCAGGATGCCTTCCAGCACCTCGGCGCCCAGTGTGTGGTTCTTGGAGATGACCGACAGGATGGCCACGCCCGGATCCACCTCGGGCAGGTTCCACAGGCGCACGCCTTCGTTCTCCCAGACGGTGACGCCGCGGTTGTCGGGCGCTTCGCCGAACACGCGCTCGGGATAGATCTGGCGGCGGTACACCGGCAGGGCCGAGCGCGCATGCAGCTTGCCGCTGCGCGCCGAGTACGAACCCTCGGGCGCGTGCACGCCCTGGCGGGCGGGCTCCAGCGCCCAGGCGGGCAGGGGACTGTCGCTCATGGCGCGGCCGGCGGCGATGTCCTCGGCCACGGCCTGGGCGATCTGTTGCCAGCCGGCGGCCTGCCAGGTCTCGAACGGGCCCTGGGCCCAGCCGAAGCCCCAGCGCATGGCCAGGTCCAGGTCGCGGGCATTGTCGGCCACGTTGGCCAGCTGCGCGGCGCTGTAGTGGAAGATGTCGCGGAACAGGCTCCACAGGAACTGGGCCTGCGGATGGCTGCTGGCGCGCAGCGCGGCGAAGCGCTTGGCCGGATCGCGTTCCTTGAGGATCGCGGCCACTTCGTCGGCCAGCTTGCCGGCGCCGGGGCGGTAGTCTTGGGTTTTCAGGTCCAGCACCTGGATCTCGCGGCCGGCCTTGCGATAGACGCCGGCGCCGCTCTTCTGGCCCAGCGCGCCCTTGGAAATCAGCGCGGCCAGCCACTCGGGCTGCTTGAAATAGCGGTGCCAGGGATCGTCGGCCAGGTTCTTGTCCATGGTGCCGATCACGTGCGCCAGCGTATCCAGGCCGACCACGTCGGCGGTGCGATAGGTGGCGCTCTTGGGACGGCCGATCTTCGGGCCGGTCAGCGCGTCGACTTCGTCGAAGCCCAGGCCCAGGCGGGCGGTGTGGTGCATGGCCGCCAGGATCGAGAACACGCCGATCCGGTTGGCGACGAAATTGGGGGTGTCCAGCGCGCGGATCACGCCCTTGCCCAGCGTCGACGTGAGCCAGGTTTCGAGCTGGTCCAGCACGCGCGGTTCGGTGTGCGAGGTGGCGATGATCTCGACCAGCCGCATGTAGCGCGGCGGGTTGAAGAAGTGGATGCCGCAGAAGCGGTGGCGCAGCTGCTCGGGCAGGGCGTGGCCCAGCGCGTCGATCGACAGGCCGGACGTGTTCGAGGCGATGATGGCGCCGGGCGCCACGTGCGGTGCGATGCGCTCGTATAGCGCGGTCTTCCAGTCCATGCGCTCGGCGATGGCCTCGATGATCAGGTCGCAGCCCTGCAGCCGTTCGATATGGTCGTCATAGTTGGCGGGCTGGATCAGGGCCATGCGCGCGGCGCCGGCCAGCGGCGCGGGTTCGAGCTTCTTCAGGCCGGCCAGCGCCTTCTTGACGATGCCGTTGCGGTCGCCTTCTTTGGCGGCGAGATCGAACAGCGTGACGGGCACGCCGGCGTTGGCCAGGTGGGCGGCGATCTGCGCGCCCATGACGCCGGCACCCAGCACGGCGACGTGTTTAACGACGAACTTGCTCAAGGAAGTCTCCAAAAAATGCCCAAGGCTGTGCGCCTTGTTGCGCTTGCCGTCCCCGTGCAAGAAGGGACATGTTGCTCCGGTCCTTCACGAAACGGGCGCCACCCGCCGCGCATACAACGGGTGGCCCCTATTCCTGTCCAAACCGCGCGGAGCCGGCTTTGCCGGTCCGGTCCGCGGCGGCGCCCTTGATGCGGAGCGCATGGCGCTCCAGGGTGGGCAGCCCTTAGAAGCGCGACGAGACCTGCAGGCCGAAGATGTGGCCGCTGCTGTCGTAGCTGCCCGCCACGCGGCCCTTGGCCAGGGCGTTGCCCGAGTTCGTGTCGATGTACGTCTTGCGCAGGTACAGGTAGGTGTAGCCCACGTCCAGCGTCGTGTTCTTGGTGGCCTGCCACTGCACGCCGGTCGAGAACCAGTAGCGGTCGTTGTCCGGCAGCGAGGTGGGGCGGTCCTGTTCCTTGTGGACCGGCGACTGGTCATAGGCCAGGCCGAACTTCCACTTCCAGTCGGGCGCGAACTTGTAGTTCGCGCCGACGGCAAGGCGCCACGTGTCGCGGAAGTTCAGCGGCAGCTCGTCATCCTTGGCGCCCGTGCCCGAGTTGCGGATCTTCAGCGCGGGGATGCTGCTCCAGCCGGTCCAGGAGATGTCGCCCAGCAGTTCCCAGCGCTCGTTCAGCTGGTGCGTGGCGCTCAGGATCAGCGTGTCCGGCAGGTCCACGTTGGCCTTGGCGTCGAACGACACGGATTGCCGGGTCGGCCCGATGTTGTCGATGTCGGTACTGCCCTTGGCCGTCTGGCGGATCTTGGAGCGGTACGACAGGCCGATGCGGGTGTCCTCGGTGGGTTGCAGCATGAAGCCCACGTTCCAGCCCCAGGCGTCGCCATTCATGTCGAGGTCGGCATCGCCGTTGGTGAAGACCGGACGGCCGGGCACCGGCAGCTGAACCACGGTCTTCTTCTTGTAGTTCGCGTCGATGCGCTGCCAGTTCAGGCCAAAGCCCATCGAGAACTTGTCGTTGACCTTGTAGGCCACCGAGGGGTTCACGTTGATGGTCTTGATGTCGAACTTGTTGGAGTGGTATTGGCCGGCCCAGCCCTCGTCGTACTTGGTCATCAGGCCGAACGGCGCGCCGATGCCCAGGCCGATGAACCACTTTTCATTGAGCTGCAGCGAGGCGTACATGTTCGGCACCACGCCGAGCTTGCCGGCGTCGCCGCCGTTGCCGCCGGTGGGAGCCGCGCCGCCCAGGCCGGAGCCGGGTATGCCGGGCACGCCGGGATTGCGGCTGTTGCCGTTGTCAGAGAACTTGAACGAGGGCTTGATCAGGTTGACCCCGCCCGAGAAGTTGAAGCCCGGCAGGTACGTCATGCCGGCCGGGTTGTAGTAGATGATGCTGGCGTTTTCCGGATTTGCCGCCGAGCCCGCGTACGCGTTGCCCAGGCCGCTGGCGTTCTGCTCCAGGAGCTGGAAGCCGGCGGAGTGGGCGACGGTGGACGCGCCCAGGCCGGCCACGATGACCGACAGGGTGCTCAGGGACAATGAACGTCTGCTCATGGTACTGCCTCCTCGTGTTGGATAGGTGTCGTTATGGCACTGCCGGGCTCGGCGGCCCGGTCTATCGGCGTGAGCCGTATTTCTTCTACCGCGCTACGTATTGGTCCTGCCTTGGTAATGCAAGGGACCGCCCGTGAAGGGGGCGAATCCCGTTCCGAAAATCACGCCGGCGTCGGCCAGGTCGGCGTCGGCGACGATGCCCTGGTCGACGCGCTGCCGGGTCGCGTCGATCAGTGGCTGGATCAGGCCGGCCGCGAGGCCGGCGGGGGCGGCGGACGCCCCGGGTTTGTCCTTGACGGGCTTGCCGTCGCGCCAGGCATAGAAGCCCTGGCCGGTCTTGCGGCCCAGCTGGCCGCGCGACAGCCGTTCCGCCAGGCAGCGCGGCGGCTCCTGGCCGCCGGCCAGTTCCTCGCCGGCGGCGCGGGCGATGTCCAGGCCCACGGTGTCGGCCAGTTCCAGCGGTCCCATCGGCATGCCGAAGGCCACCAGGGCCGCGTCGATCGCGGCCGGTGCGACGCCCGCGTCCACGCTGCGCATGGCCTGCAGCATGTAGGGCGCCAGCACCGCGTTGACCAGGAAGCCGGGCGCGCTCTTGACCGGCAGGGCGAGCTTGTCGATCTGGCCGACGAAGGCGCTGGCGCGCGCCAGCGCATCGGCCGCCGTGCCGTCGGCGTGCACCACTTCCACCAGCGGCATCTTGGCCACGGGATTGAAGAAGTGGATGCCGACCAGACGCTCGGGCCGCGCCAGTCCCGCGCGCAACGTTTCCAGAGACAGGCTGGACGTATTGGTGGCCAGCACCGCATCGGGCTTCATGCGCGGTTCCAGCGCGCGGTACAGCGCGAGCTTGGCCTCGGGCTGTTCGCTGATGGCCTCGATCACGATGTCGGCCAGCGCCGCGCCGGTGCCGGCGGGATCGGGGATCAGGCGGTCCATGGCGGCGCGGGCCGCGCGCGGATCCTTCAGGCGGCGCGCGTACAGCGTCGCGGCGCGCTTGATGGCGGGCGCGATGCGGGCCATGTCCTGGTCCTGCAGCGTGACCGTCAGGCCCTTGTAGGCGCACCAGGCGGCGATGTCGCCGCCCATGACGCCGGCGCCGACCACGTGGATCCGTTGCGCCGGGGCGGCGCCGGGCTGCCGGCCGTTGGCCTTGAGCCGCTCCTGCAGGCGGAACACGCGCAGCAGGTTGCGGGCGGTGTCGGACGCGATGATGCCGTCGATCAGCGAGGGCGCGCGCTGGGCGTCGCCGTCATGCCGTTCCCACAGCGTCACGATGGCCGGCGCGGCGGGATAGTGGCCCAGGGGATCCTTGGCCGCGATCTGCTTGCGCGCGCGGTTGGCGACGATGGCCTTGAGCGGCCAGCGGTTGGTCCAGGCGGCCAGGCCGCGCGCCTGCCGCGCCGGCTTGCCGGACAGCACCGTGGCGCGCGCGGCGGCTTCCAGCAGGCGCGGCGGCACGCGCGCGTCGGCCAGGCCCAGCGTGGCGGCGCGGCGCGCGTCGGCGCCTCGGCCGGTGAGCATCATGTCCAGCGCGGCCGGCGCGCCGATCAGGCGCGGCAGCCGCAGCATGCCGCCCCAGCCGGGAAAGATGCCCAGCATGACCTCGGGCAGCGCCAGCGACACGCCGGGCTGGTCCGCCACGAGGCGATAGCGGCAGGCCAGCGCCAGTTCCAGGCCGCCGCCCAGGCAGTGACCCTGGATCAAGGCCAGCGTGGGATAGCGCACGGCGGCCAGCCGGTTGAACAGGTTCCAGCCGCGCGCCACCAGCGCGCGGCCCTGCTCGGGCGTGTCCAGGCTGGCGAATTCATTGACGTCGGCGCCCACGATGAAGCCGGTCGGCTTGCCCGAGCGGATCACCAGGCCCTTGGGCGGGTCCTTGTCCAGCGCGTCCAGCACCAGGGCGAGTTCCGCCATGGTGTCGGCCGACAGGGCATTGACCGCGCTGGCGGCGCGGTCGAAGGTCAGCCAGGCCAGGCCGTCGGGGTCGCGCGCCAGGCGCCAGTGCGAGAGGGTGTCCAGTGCGCTCATCGGGCGGTCTCCGTGGTACGCGTCGAGGCGGTGTTGCGGCTCATGCGCGCTCCTCCAGGGTTTCGACCAGCATGGCGCCGCCTTGGCCGCCGCCAATGCAGATGGCGGCCATGCCGCGCCGCGCGCCGCGCCGCTTGAGCGCGTCCAGCAGGTGCAGCACGATGCGGGCGCCGGACGCGCCGACGGGATGGCCGATGGCGATGGCGCCGCCGTCGATGTTCAGGCGATCGGTGTCGAGCTGGCCCCAGGCCGGCGTGCCGAAGTGCTCCTGGCAATAGGCCTCGTCGCGCCATGCGGCCAGGCAGCCTAGCACCTGGGCGGCGAAGGCCTCGTTGATCTCCCACAAGTCCAGGTCATTCAGGCCCAGGCCGTGGCGCTGCAGGATGGGCGTGGCGGCATGCACCGGACCCAGGCCCATCTGTGCCGGATCCAGGCCGGCCCACTGGCTGTCGACGATGCGGCCCAGCGGACGCAGGTTCCAGCGCTGCAGGGCCTCTTCCGAGGCCAGCACCAGCATGGCCGCGCCGTCGGTGACCTGCGAGCTGTTGCCGGCGGTGATGTTGCCCCAGGGCTTGTCGAACACGGGCTTGAGCTTGGCCAGCTTTTCCGGAGTGGAGTCGGCGCGCACGCCGTCGTCCTCGGGATAGAGCGTGCCCTTGGCGTCGATGATCGGCACGATCTCGGCCAGGGCGCCGGCGGCGCGCGCCGCCAGCGCGCGCTGGTGGCTGCCGGCCGAGTAGGCGTCCATGGCGGCGCGGTCGATGCCGAAGCGGGTGGCGATGTTTTCGGCCGTCTGGCCCATCGACAGGCCGACCACGGGATCGGTCAGGCCTTTCAGCAGGCCGATGACGGGCGCCAGGTTGCGCAGCTTGAAGCGGCGCAGCGCGGACAGCTTGGCGCCCAGGCCGCGCGCGGCGTACCAGCCGGACAGCCAGCGCACCATGTCGTCCGAGAACAGCAGCGGCGCGCGCGACAGCGCGTCCACGCCGCCGGCAACCACCAGCTGTGAACGGCCCGACTGGATGTTGGCGATGGCCGAGTCCAGCGCCTGCATGCCCGAGGCGCAATTGCGCATCACGGTCCAGCCCGGCACGCGGTTGCCGCAGCCCAGGCGCAGCGCGATCACGCGGCCGATGTTGACTTCGTCGGGCGAGGGCGCGGCGCAGCCGATGATGACCTCGTCCACCTCGGTGGGCGAGAAGGGCTGGCGCAGCAGCAGCGCGCGCCCGGCCTGCACGGCCAGGTCGCCCGCCGAAAACGGGCCGGGACCCGTGCGCGCCTTCAGGAAAGGCGTGCGGGACCCGTCCACGACATATACCGGTTTGAATGCCATCCGTGCGTCCTCGGTGCTCATGCGGCCCGGCGCTCGGCGGCGGGACGGATCGCGCCCGCGCCAAGATCGAAGGGGAAATCGTCCACCTTGACCACGGTATCGCGCAAGGTGTTTCTGCGCTTGACCACGGCGTATTCCTCGTCGGTCAGGCCGCCGGCCGCATAGGCGGCGTCGGCGATGTCGCGCACGTTGGCCTGCGGATTGCCGTCCAGCGCGCCGCGCTTTTCCAGCTCGCGGATCTTGGCCTCGATGGGTTCGGCTTCCAGCGTGGCGGCCAGCGCCAGCTCGATGGCGCCCACCGGCTCGTCGGCGGTGGCGGGCAGGTGGCAGCCGGCGGTCAGGCGGTCGCGGGCGGCGCCCGGGTTGATCAGCAGCTTGGCGACCTGCTGGCCCAGTTCGTCCGAGGGCAGCGATTGCGGATGGCCCCAGGGGAAGACGATGCGGCGCAGGCCCCAGGCGACGAAGCGGTTCGGGTAGTTTTCCAGCACGCCGTCGAAGGCTTCCTGCAGGCGGAACAGCGTGTCCTGGATCGACCAGTGCGCCAGCGGTGCGTCGGCGGCCTGGCGGCCTTCGTCCTGGTAGCGCTTGAGCGTGGCGCTGATCAGGTACATCTGCGACAGGATGTCGCCCAGGCGCGCGGACAGGCGCTCGCGGCGCTTCAGGCTGCCGCCCAGCACCAGCATGGAGGTGTCGGCCAGCAGCGCGAAAGCGGCGCTGTAGCGGCTGAGCTGCTGGTAGTAGCGCTTCATCTCGGGTGCGACGTCGGCGTTCACGCCGACCAGGCGGGCGCCGGTCAGCGCGGTGCCCAGCGCGCGCAGCTTGTTCTTCACGACGAAGCCCACGTGGCCCCAGAAGGCGCGGTCGAAGTCATGCAGCCCTTGCTGGCGGTCGGACGATTGCGCGGCCTGCATCTCGGCCAGCACGTAGGGATGGCAGCGGATCGCGCCCTGGCCGAAGATGATCAGGCTGCGGGTCAGGATGTTGGCGCCTTCCACGGTGATGCCGATGGGGATCTGCTGGTAGGCGCGGCCCAGGAAGTTGGACGGTCCCAGGCAGATGCCCTTGCCGCCGATCACGTCCATGCCGTCGTTGACGACCTGGCGCGCGCGCTCGGTGACGTGGTATTTGACGATGGCGGAGACGACCGAGGGCTTTTCGCCCAGGTCCACCGCGCCGGCGGTCATGCTGCGCGCGGCGTCCATCATGTAGGTGTGGCCGCCGATGCGCGCCAGCGCTTCCTCGACGCCTTCGAACTTGCCCACCGGGGTGCGGAACTGACTGCGCACGCGGGCATAGGCGCCCACGGCGCGGGCGGTCAGCTTGGACATGCCGGTGTTGGAGGACGGCAGCGAGATCGAGCGGCCGGCCGCCAGGCATTCCATCAGCATGCGCCAGCCCTGGCCGGCCATGGCGGGACCGCCGATGATGAAGTCCAGCGGCATGAACACATCCTGGCCGCGCGTCGGGCCGTTCATGAACATGGCGTTCAGCGGGAAGTGGCGGCGGCCCGTGTCCACGCCGGGGTGGTCGTGCGGCACCAGCGCGCAGGTGATGCCCAGGTCCTTCTCGTCGCCCAGCAGGCCGTCCGGATCATAGAGGCGGAACGCCAGGCCGAGCAGGGTGCAGACCGGCGCCAGCGTGATGTAGCGCTTGTCCCAGGTGACGCGCATGCCGACGACTTCGCGGCCCTGCCATTCGCCCTTGCAGACGATGCCGCTGTCGGGAATGGCGGCGGCGTCCGAGCCGGCCCAGGGGCTGGTCAGCGCGAAGGCCGGCACTTCCTCGCCGCGCGCCAGGCGCGGCAGGTAGTGGTTCTTCTGCGCATCGGTGCCGTAGTGCAGCAGCAGCTCGGCCGGGCCCAGCGAGTTCGGCACCATGACCGACACGGCCAGCGCCGACGAGCGGGTCGACAGCTTGGTCACGATCTCCGAATGCGCGTAGGCGGAAAAGCCCAGGCCGCCGTAGGACTTGGGAATGATCATGCCCAGGAAGCCCTGGCTCTTCAGGTAGTTCCAGACATCGGCGGGCAGGTCGAAGCGTTCCTGCGTGACCTCCCAGTCATTGACCATGCGGCAGGCTTCTTCGGCCTGGTTGTCCAGGAAGCGTTGCTCATCGTCGGACAGACGCGGACGCGGATAGGCGTGCAGGCGGCTCCAGTCGGGACGGCCGCGGAACAGCTCGCCCTCCCACCATACGGTGCCGGCCTCGAGCGCGTCGCGCTCGGTGTCAGACATCTGCGGCAGCACCTTGCGGTACATGTTGAAGATCGGGGCCGACAGCACGGCTCGCCGCAAGGGACGCAGCCCCAGCAGGACCACGGCCAGAAGCGCCAAGACGAGCAGCGCAAGAAGGATCGGGTGCATTTTCTTGTCTCCTATCGCAATGTTCGGCCCGTTGCCGGGGGCCTAACAGGATGGCCGCTGCGGCAGCGGCGCGCGCAAGCCCCCGAGCAGGAAGCTCATCAGGCGCGGCAGCAGCAGTTCGGGATTGTTGGGTTGTTCGGCTTCGTCGATGACCCAGCCGGTGACCGAGCGCAGCAGGTCCGTGCCGATGATGGCGTAGGACGTCGCGCCCAGCATGAATTGAAAGCGCCACATGATTTCGGCGCGCGGCACGTCCGGCAGCGCCGCGAACAGCGCGTTGCGGTAGCGGTCCAGCACGTCCGCGTATTCCTCCGCGAACAGCGCGCGGATGAAGTCCGTGGGGTCGGTCATGGTGCGTTCGAGCAGCGGCAGGAAAGTGCTGCCTGCCTGCTCCGGGTCCGCGGCCAGGCGCAGCAGCGTGCCGAAGAAGGCGTCAACGATTTGCGAGGGCTTGAGCGGCTTGCCCTCGGCTTGCGCTTCGAGCTCGTCCAGCAGGCGCATGCGCTCGCTGTTGAGCACGGCCAGGCGGCGCTTGAGCACCGCCTGCACCAGCGACTCCTTGGAGCCGAAGTGGTAATTCACGGACGCGAGATTCACGCCGGCCGCGCCAGTGATCTGGCGCATCGACGTGCCGTCATGACCCTGCTGGGCGAACAACGCCTCGGCAGTGTCCAGGATGGATTCCCGGGTTGAGGAGGATCTGAGTTCTTGCATGAGGTTGAATTCAAACGTTCGTTTAAATTTAGTATGCGACAGATTTTCGGCCAGAGCGAGTCCCTGCAATCCCGAATAGGGTTTACCCCAGGGGAATGGGATGAAGCGGGTGGATGCCGTCCGGCGCGTACCGTGCGCGGCGCGCTGCCACGTCCGGATGGATGAGCGCCGCTAGCGAACTTGGCCGAGGCGGGCGCGGCTGAAAGGCGCGCCATGCGCCATTTGGCTTCGTGCGGCGGTCCTAGGCTGAAAGCTCGCTGGAAGATGCCTGCGAAACGTTTCAGTATCCGCAGGAAGGCTGTGTAGCCATGCCCCATGGTTGCGCCGCCAGCCCGCCGGCTGGCGGCGGCTGGCCCTTGCCCCGACACAGGAGCTGGAACAATGAAGACCTACAGAGTGGGACTGCTGGTCGACCGATACGAGCAGCCCGGCTGGATGCATGAATTGGTCGAATGGCTGGCGCACAGCCAGGACTTCCAGATTGCTGCCCTGCTGGTGGTCGGCCGCGCGGGCGTGGAAACGAAGGCGCGTTTCGGCGCCAGGGCTTTCTTCGGCGCGCTGTCCCGTTTCGAGTCCCGGCTGCTGGGAGCCAAGCCGCGCGCGCAGCTGGCCTGCCGCGACCTGCGCGAACATCTGCCCGGTCCCGATACGGAGATCGTCGAGATGACGGCGGGCAGCGGCGCGGAGCGGCTGGCGCCGCCGGGGCTGGACCTGGTGATCGTGCTGGGCGCGCCGCCGGTGCCGCGCGAGCGGATCGCGGGTTGGGCGCGGCAGGGCGCTTGGCAGTTGAGCTATTCCGACGTTGCCGTTGCCAGCGGCAGTTATGCGGGATTCTGGGAGGTTTATCAACGGGCGGATCACACCACGGTCAAGCTGTGGCGCCTGGGCGCGAGCGAGGATGAGGACGAACTGCTGGACCAGCGCAGTTTCAACACCGAGATCTTTTGGCTGAAGAACCGGGCGCGCGCATTCTGCCTGGGCAACTTCATGGTCCGCGACGCGCTGCAGGCGCTGGCGCGCGCGCGCCGCACGCCGCCGGCAGGCATGCAGATCATGAGCGGGGAGCGGCGCCGGGATCCGGCGGCGTGGGACGGCGCGGCGTATGTCGCGCGCCAGGCCTGGTTAATGGCTGATTTTATTGTGCGGCGCATCATGAAACGCAACGTGCGCTGGCGCATAGGCCTGTTTCCGTCGGGCCGCCAGCAGGCGGTGATATCCGAAGCGATTGTGTTGCAGCCACCCAAGGGCAGGTTTTTCGCCGATCCCTTCGTATATACCCACGATAAGAAGCCCTATATATTTTTCGAGGACTATGATTTCTCCTCGCGCAAAGGGACGATCTCTGTCGCGACCTACTCCGACGGGGCTTTCCGCCTTCTGGGGACGGCGCTGAACCTGCCGTACCATTTGTCGTTTCCGTATATATTTGAATATGATGGCGTCACCTACATGGTGCCGGAAACTTGCGGAAATCGCAGCATAGAATTATGGAAATGCACGGATTTTCCATTGAAGTGGGAGCTTCAATATAATCTGATGAGTAATGTTTCCGCTGTCGATACGATAATATTCAAGCATGGGGAATACTGGTGGCTGCTGACCAATATCGACAGGACGGACGGGCAGAGCCATTGCGACGAGCTGTTCGCGTTCTTCGCGGATTCGCCGCTCTCCACCAACTGGCAGCCGCATGCCTGCAACCCCATCGTGCGCAACCCGATGCGGGCGCGCAACGCCGGAATCGTTGTCTCTCCTGGCGGAGACGTCATCCGCTGCGCGCAGTACCAAGGCTTCTGCCACTACGGCAAGGGCGTGTCGCTCAACCGGATCGAGCAGCTGTCGCCATACTCCTACGTCGAGGATGATGGCGAAATACACTACGCCAGTTTTCTGAGACGGCGTCATGCTTCGATGCACCATTGGCACCATCAGGGCGGTCACACGGTATTCGACTTCGCCTATATGGAGTAAATGACCGGGCGCCTGAAAAAATAAAAATGTTACCTATATTGCGATTAATCGGCCCATCTCCCGGGGCGTTGTATCCGGCGCAACATATCGATAATTCTTGCCACGCCAGCCTGGCGCCGCGGCAGGCACCAAGATGGTGCCGTCTTCATCCCTCAAAGCTTGCCAGCAGCCGAATTCCAGGCTGTCATTAGGCTTTCTCCGCCTATGGGAAGGCCTTTTCCCCTCTATGAAACTCCGCGTAAACCCTAGCGTCGAAATGGATGAGAACGTGTTTTCATCCTTATTTATGAGGGCGATTAAGGCTAACGATTGATTTCTGTTTTTATCGGATTATATCGCCCTGAAACGTCTTGATTTTGCAAATCCCGAACCATAAGATGGACTCATGCCATCCGCCGTATTGGTGGCTACCAAAGTCTCCCAGCCAAAATACCCGGATGCGATGTATTCACATATTCCGGGGCGCCGCGGACCCGCTTCGCGGGGCTGGAAAATAAGTCTTCAGTACAGCGAAGATCCCTTCTAGGCCTGTCTAGTAAACCGGGAGGACATCATGGCCAAGATGGTCCTGATTGAAGCTCATCCGCTGCTGCGGCTGGGTTTGTGGCAGATTCTGAGCAAGTTGGATGACGTGTGGGAGATCGAGGGGATGGGCCTGGCGGACGTATCCAAGGCCGATGGCGTCCATGCTGGCGCAGACCTCCTGATCTACGGACTTCCGGTGGATACGGATGAGGCCTGGAGCGCGTTGCATGAGATCCAGCGCGTGCTCACCCCCAAGCGCATCCTGCTGTTGACCGATGTGATGCCCTTGCCGATGCCCGTCCAGGGCCTGCCCGGCGCCAGCGTCTACGGCTGTCTGATGAAGACCGCGTCGGTCGAGATCCTGGAGGCCGCGATCCGGCTGGTGATGGCGGGCGGACAGTGCTTCCCCAGCGAACAGGCCTTGCAGACGCCCGCCCAGGCGATCTGCGCGTTGCCGGCGCATGACGCCGACGACGCAGCGGCCAAGGGCGCCATGCCGATCAGCGCGGGCGCGCAATTGCTGCAGATCACGCCGCGCCAGTACGAGGTGCTGGTGTTGCTGGCCAGGGGCTATCCGATCAAGACGGTCAGCCGAATGCTCAACATCTCGGTCGCCACCGCCAAGACGCATGCCTGCACGCTCTATCAGCGCCTGCATGTGAAGAACAAGGGCGAGGCCGTGTACGCAGCGTTGCAGCGCGGCGCCACGCTGGAATGGCACGAGCCCAACGGCAGGGAAGTCGACGCAGGACAACTGTACGGCCGCAAGGCAGGCTGATACCGCGCGCGCCAGCTGCCGACCCGGCAGGCAGCCTGGCCCGACGCGATGCCGCCCCGCCTTCCCTCCTAGTGCATTCATCGCAGTTCCGCCTGCATTGCGCAGCGCCTCAGTCCTCCCCCAATCATCCTCCTGAACGAGATTCAACGGCGATAGCCGCTGATAGCATGGTTCGTGTCCGCAAGTGCGGGCCGGGACGGCGACCCACAGCACGCCGCCCGGGCCGCAGCAGCGGACGGGATTCCCGTGAACCGCGCCGTTGCGCGGCCGCGCGCGCATCGCGATCCGTCGCGCGTACGACATGGGAACCGCATTTGGGCCCTGTGTCGCAAGGTTCCATCCGGGATGACAACCGTTCTAATCGAAGACTATGCGCTGCTTCGCGTCGCCATCCAGCATGTGCTGGAACGCGTGCGCAAAACGGACGACATCCTGGCGATCTCGCCGGCCCAGATGCTCAACCTGCCCAATTCACTCAACCGCCCGGTGGAAATGCTGGTGGTCGGTTGCGGCGGCATCGCCGAGAACGATATCGCGCTGTTGACGCAGGCCATCGCCTTCTTCGGACCCAGGCTGGCGATGGTGCTGTATTCCGTGCTGGATCAGGGCGTGATGGCGGCTTGCGCCCGCGCGGGCGTGGCCGGCTATCTGCCCAAGGCCTCCAGTCCCGACGCCCTGGCGGCCGCGGTCAGCCTGGTCCAGGCGGGAGGCGAATGCTATCCGCAGCCTGCCGGCCGGCCGCTGCCGCGCACCGCCGCGCCGGCGCTGGAGCTGCGCGAGCTGACGCAGCGGCAGGCGGAGATCCTGCAGCTGCTGGTGCAGGGCAAGACCATGCGCGAGATCGGCGAGCAGGTGGGCATATCGGTGGCCACCGTGAAGAGCCATGCGCGCACGCTGTACTGGAAGCTCAATGCGCGCAACCAGGCCGAGGCCGCCTATGTCGCCGTGCAGCTGGGACTGGTCAGCGGCGTGGGCCTGCCGCCGACGCCGCGCGAACCTTCGGAGTGATCGGACGGACGCCGTCAGGCGTCGCGGGCACGCGAGGCTTGCGTCCTGCCTTGGACGGCAAGCGCCGTCAGCTCGCGCTCGGCCGCGCCCAGCACCGCATCCACGTGCAGATGAGCCAGGGCATGGCGCCGCGCGGCCTGGCCCAGCGCGGCCCTGGCCGCGCCGTCTTGCGCCAGGCGGAGCACGGCCTCGGCCATGGCGGCCGCGTCTTCGGGGGGCGTGAGCAGGCCGCAGCGCGTGATCACGCCCGCCAGTTCCGTGCCCGGCGCCGCGCCGCAGACCACCGGACGGCCGCTGGCCAGCATGCCGGTCAGCTTGGACGGCATGACGAGGTCGGCCGCGCCCGCGCGCTGCGGCAGCAGATGAATGTCCGCCATGCACAGCAGCGCGCCCAGGCGCTCGGCGGGTTGCAGGTCCAGGAAGCGCACGCGCGCCAGTCCGGCGCAGCGCGCCTGCAGCGCGGCCCGCTCCGGTCCCTGGCCGCAGAACACGAACCATAGCCTTGCTTCGCCATCCAGAAGGCGGGCGACGTCGGCCAGGATCTGCAGCCCTTGCTTGCCGCCCATGTTGCCCGAATACAGCGCCACGATCGCGTCGGCGGGGATGCCGAGTTGCGCGCGGCAGGCGCCGCCGTCCAGGTCCGGGGTGATCGCGTGCGCGTCGATCCAGTTCGGCAGCAGCACGGCGCGGGCAGGCTCCACGCCCTTGTCCACGGCCAGCGCCAGCATGCGCTCAGAAATGGTGGAAACGCGGTCGAAGCGGCGCATCAGCCAGCGCTCGGCCCGGGCGACGGCGCGGCGCAGCCACGCGCCCTTGAGCAGGCCCAGTTCGAACGCGGCGTCCACTTCGTAATCCTGTACGTGCAGCCAGGCGCGGGCGCCGCACATCCTGGCGGCCAGCCAGGCCGCGGGCGCGCAGAACAGCGCCGGCTCGACCACCAGGATGACGTCGGGCCGTGCGACGGCGGCGCGCAGCAGGCTGGGCAGGCTGGACAGGGCGAAGCTGGCCAGGTGCAGCAGGCGCTTGGCGCCGCCTGGCCGCGCCGGCACCCACAGCGGGGCGCGGCGCACGGACACGCCGGCGCGTTCCTCGCGCGCGTAGCGTCCTGCGCGATAGCCGTCATGCACCCGCCATTGCGGATAGTAGGGCGGCGCCGTGACCACGCTGACGCTGTGTCCGCGCGCGGCCAGCCATTCGGCCATTTCCGCGCTGTACTTGCCGATGCCCGTCAGCTCGGGAGCGTAGTTGATGCCGTAGATCAGGATCTTCATGCGCGCTCCGAACCGCGCGGCCGCACTGGCCGGCAGGGCGTGCCGTGGCAGATCATGGCGGGCGGCAGGCTGCGGAAGACGGCGCTGCGCGCGCCCACCACGGTTTCGCGGCCCACGGTCACGCCGGGGGCGACGAACACGTCGGTGGCGACCCAGGCGCCGTCCTCGATGCGCACCGCGCGCTCGCGCAGCGGGAAGTCGGGCTGGTCAGGGTCGTGGTCGGCGGCGCACAGGTAGCTGCGCTGCGACACCACGGCATGCGCGCCGATGTGCACCGGCCCCAGGCTGTAGATCACGGCGTCGTCGCCGATCCAGGCGTGTTCGCCGATGTCGACCTTCCACGGATAGGTCACGGTGGCGCTGGGCCGGATCAGCACCTTGGCGCCGACGCGCGCGCCGAACAGCCGCAGCAGCCAGCGCCGGAACCCATAGGCGAACTGTGGCGACCAGCGGAACAGGGAACCCTGGACCAGCCACCAGAGCTGCACCGTCAGCGCCGAGCGGCCGCGCTGGCCGGGCGCCAGCTTGAACTGGTCCAGCCGCTGCAGCGCGCAGGGCGGGTCGCCGGCGCGGTGCGGGGCATCCGCCGCATCCGCCTCGCGCGCCGGGCCGGCGTGGAATCGCCGGGCGGGGATCATTTTGCCGCTCCCGCCACCACCTTGTCGTCGCCATCCTCGGCGCAGGCCTGCCGCGCCTTGCGGATTTCCTCGGTCTTGATGCGGATCTGCCAGTAGTACATGGCGCGCGCGACCGCGTAGTCGAAGCCGGCCTTGCCGTCCAGGAAGCCCAGGCGGAACACATACGAATGCAGGAAGGAGATCGGGGCCTTGAACGGCAGCGCGTGGAACAGCCGCTTGAGCAGCGCGCGGCCGCCCAGGTTGGCTTCGCGCGGATCGTTCATCAGGCCCTTGACGCGCAGGCTCGCCTCCCAGTCCGAATAGCGGTTGTGCTTGTCGAAGTAGTGGAACAGCGAGTCGTGGTCGTTGTGGACCATGGGCTCGCGCAGCGCGAAGGTCTGCCCCCGGACCTGGGGCTGGTAATGGCCCTCGACTTCCCACATATGGGCCACGTCCAGGTCGTCGTAGTCCAGGAAGCGCGAGCGGTCGCGCGCCAGCAGCGCCAGCTTGTAGACGCGGTGACCGTGCCGCAGCTTGCGGCCGCAGAACACATAGTCGAAGGGCACGAAGGCACCGCCGGCGCCGGCCTCGAAGCGTGGCAGGCTGGCGCGGATCTCGCGCGCCAGCGCCGGCGTCATCTCCTCGTCGGCGTCCACATACAGGACGACCGGGTGCGAGAACGGCAGCTGCTCCAGGCACCATTGCTTCTTCTTGGGATACTTGCCGTTCCACTGGAAGTCCACCACCTTCGCGCCCAGCGAGGCGGCCAGCGCGCAGGTCGCGTCGGTGCTGCGCGAGTCGATGACGAAGACTTCGTCGAACTCGGCCAGCGCCTTCAGGCACTTGGCGATGTTGCGCTCTTCGTTCTTGGTCATGACCACAACGGATACCGGTATTTTCTGCATGATGCGATCCAGGTCAGGGCGCGCCACGGCGCATCAAGGGCTGGAACAGCGCAATGACGTCGCGGCAGTGCCGGTCTAGGGAAAATGCGTCGGCGCGGGCCGGCCCGTCGGCGGCCAGCCGTTCCCGCGTCGCCGTGTCGTAGGCCAGGCGCCGGACCGCCGCCGCCAGCGCCGGCGCGTCGCCGACCGGGACCAGCAGGCCGTAGCGGCCGGCGTCCAGGATCTCGGCCGGGCCGTGCGGACAGTCGGTGGAAATCACCGGCACGCCCAGGCACAGGGCCTCCACCAGCACGTTGCCGAAGCTCTCGCGCACGGAGGTCAGGGCGAAGGCGCCGGCCCGGGCGATCGTGGGGAAGGGGTTGTCGATATGTCCGGCCAGGCGCACCGCCGAACGCGACGGCCGCGCGTCGATGCGGCGCTGCAGGGCCGCGTGCTCCGAGCCTTCTCCCAGGATGGTGAAGGCGATGCGCGGATCGTCCAGCAGCGCGGCCGCGTCGATCAGCGTGGCGTAGTCCTTGACCGCCTCCAGCCTGCCGACCGCGACGACCTGGTACGGCTCATCCGTGGCGGGCGCCGCCGGCGGCTTCGGCGCGGCGCTTTGTTCGCGCACGTCGTCCAGCGGCACGCCGTTGTAGATGGTGTGGACCTTGCCGCGCAGCGGCGGGAACATGCTGACCAGGTCTGCCTTCACGCCTTCCGAGACGCCGACCACGGCGTCGTGGCGGCGGTAGGTCTGGCTGACCAGCCAGTACTTCAGGCGGCGCATGCGCGAGGCGCCGTAGTGGATCGCGGGGCTGCTGTGCTCGAAAGCCACGATGGCGAAGCGGCCGCGCAGGATCTTGCGGGCGGCCACCGCCAGCATGTTGCACAGCAGTCCGTGCGAGCAGACGATGGTCGGCTTGTCGCGGCGGATCTGCGCCAGCAGCCTGGCGAAGGCCAGCGGCAGCGCCAGCCGCAGCGCCATCGGCGATTCCATGACCGGCAGCGCCTTGACCACCTTCGGATTGTCGATGGGGTACTCGCGGTTGCGGGCGCGCAGCAGGAACAGCGAGGCATCGACGCCGTGGGCGGGCAGGCCGTCGGCGATGAAGGCCACGCATCTTCCCACGCCGCCGTGCAGGTCCGGCGCGACAAACATGACATCAGGCATGGGGCAGCACTCGCGTCAGGGTCCGGCGTGGCGCGTCCGGACGGTTGCTGGGGCCGGCGGGATCCAGCACAGGCACCGGCATGGCCCGCGCGTTGCGCAGCAGGGACAGGCAGTAGCACAGCAGGAACCCGGTGAAGGCGGTCTTGGGCGCATAGGCCAGGCCGCCCGACATGGAATCGATGAAGATGTAGATGGGCACGGTGGCCAGCAGGTAGCGCCGGTGCAGCTCCAGGCCGGGATGCGCGTAGCGCCGGAACAGCGACAGCAGCAGGATCAGCAGGGGCGGCAGCATGATCATGACGGTGCCGACCAGGCCGAACTTCATCAGGTAGAAGGCCCAGGAGTTGTGCGCGAAGGTGCTCAGCTCGAAGCCGTTCTCGCCCATGACCCAGCTGCGGAATCCCGCGCCCTTGCCGAACACCGGGCTTTGCGCGAAGAAGTCCATCTGGCCCTGCATCTCCTGCACGCGCGCGCCGTAGCTGGAGTCCTCGTCCAGCCGTTCGACGCTGAAGATGCGGTTGGTCAGCACGTCCAGGTAGCCGATGCTGGCGAACACCAGCACGCCGGCGACGGCGGCGGGCGCGAAGATCAGCACCACGCGGCGGCGCACCTCGGAGCCCGACGCCAGCATCATGGCCAGCAGCAAGGACACGGCCAGTTGCAGGTACTGGCTGCGGTTCAGCGAGAACACCAGCGCCAGCAGCATATAGAGCGTCAGGGCGTAGGCCTTGGGGCCCGAGATCTTGAGCGTGCGCCGGAAGTAGAGCAGCGACACCACGCCCAGCGGAATGGCCCAGACGCCCAGCCGGACATTGCGCACCGGGTTGGCGATATTGAAGCCCTGCAGCTGTTGCAGCAGCATCAGCGTGGCCACCGTCAGGCAGGCGGCGATGATGTACTTCTGCAGCACGGCATAGGCATGCGGCGTGTCGATGTCCTTGTAGCAAAGAAAGGGCGTGCAGAGGAAATAGAAGACGATGCGCAGATCGCGCGCCACGTCGCCGGTCTCGATGCCGGGATGGTCGATGGACACCAGCAGCAGGTAGGCCACCGACAGCACCTGCGCGCCCAGCAGCAGGCCCAGCGTGCCGCGCGGCAGCGCGTAGGCCGCCGGATCCGCCAGCCGCATCGCCTTGACGACGAGGATGGCGACGAAGATGACGTCGAAGGGCGACAGCTTGAAGCTGCCCACGCCGAGGATGAAGCTGTCGTCGTTCAGGGCCAGCGCCGTGAAGGCGAACAGGCCCAGCAGATGCAGGGTGGAAAGGTGGCGGCTGGGCATGGCGGCGGCTCCGTGGCTCAGGGCGGATGGCGGATGGCGCGCCTAGTGCGCGGTCCAGTCGTCGCGGCCCAGCAGCCGGGTGGCAAGCTTTTCGAACAGGTAGGACAGGTCGCCCTGGCGGGCATGTGCCGCCACCTTCGAGGCGCGGCAGGACAGCTGGAACAGCCTGCCCAGGCCGGGCTCGCTGTTGCGGATGCGTTCCACGATCTGCTTGCGCTCTTCCAGCAGCACGTCCTGCATCAGCGCGGTCTTGGTCTCGTCGTGCACGGTGTACACGCCCATGGCCTCGGGAACGATGACGTTCTTGCCTTCGCGCAGCAGGCGGCTCCACAGTTCCAGGTCCATGCAGTAGCGCATGCTCTCCTGCAGCAGGCCGTGTTTCTTCAGCAGGTCGCGGCGGAAGATGGCGGACTGGTTCGGAATGGACGCCTTGACCACGGTCAGCGTGCCCCGGCTGACCGGGGTGTAGTGGATCTTGCGGAAGATGCGGTTGTCGGCGTCGGCCACGAACAGGTTGCCGCTGACGATCGGCGCCCGGCCGCGCGCGGCCGCCGCGCCCAGCTTGCGCAGCGCGCCCGGGAAGTACAGGTCGTCCGAGTTCTGCCAGCCCACGTATTCGCCGGTGGCGCGCTCGAAGCCCTTGTTGATGGCATGCGACTGGCCGCGGTCGGGCTGGCTTTCCCAATGGGTCAGGTAGCGTTCGTACTTGCGGATGATGTCCACGCTGCCATCGGTGGAGCCGCCGTCGATGATGATGTATTCCAGCCGCGGATAGCCCTGGTTCAGCACGGACAGGATGGTCCGTTCCAGGAAGCGGGCCTGGTTGTACGAGGGCGTCACGATGCTCAGCTTGGGCAGCAGGCCGCCGGCGATGGGCGAGGGCGGACGCAGCTCGCGGACGAAGTCGACCAGCTCGCGGGTACATTCGTTGTGGCGCTTGCTCATGTGGGGCCTCTTCCTGGTTCGGCTCAGCGGGTGGCGGCGGGCATGGCGCCCTGGAATTCCGGGCGGGACTGGCGGATCGCCAAGGCGACGCCGGCCAGCGTGATGGCGGCATAGGCCATGCGGCCCCAGGCCGCGGCCTGTTCGCCGGCGCTGGCGGCGAGCGCGGCCATGATGGCGAGCATGGCCAGTCCTCCCAATCCATTCAGAATGGCGACGGCGCGCGAATTGCCCATGCCCAGCAGCGAAAAGTGCGCGGCCGCGTTCAACGACAGCAGGCCGGACGCGGCGATCAGCAGCCGGAATGTGTGCAGATGGCCGGCCGCGATGGCGGGTCCCAGCATCAGGTCCAGCAGCGGCCGGCTGGCGGCCAGCACGGCCAGCGTGGCGCCGGCCGACAGCGCCAGGTTCCACAGCATCTGCCGGCGGACTTCGCGTTCGGCGGCGCCGGGAAAGGGCGGCGCCGCCAGCAGCCGGCTGACGCGCGGCATGGCTTTCTGGAACACCGCCACCGAGGCGGTATGGATCATCTGGCCGACCTGCACGCCGACGGTGTAGATCGCCAGCGCGGCCGGGCCCATCAGGCCGCCGACCAGCACCCGGTCCACCGAGCCGAAGGCCAGCGCGCTCAGGCTGTTGAGCCAGGACCAGCGCGAAAAACGGAAGGCCGCCATCATGGCGGGACGGTCGATCACCGGGCGCAGCAGCGCATGGCCGTAGGCGCGCGAGAACACGAACATCTTGACGGTGCCGGCCAGCAGCAGGCCGAGCGCCTGCGCCAGCGCGGTCCAGGTCGGCGAGGCCGTGAGCAGCGCCGCGGCGCAGGCCAGCGCCATGGTGCCGGCACGGCTGAAGGCCTCGCACAGCGCCGTGGCGCGGAAGTCCTCGCGTCCTTTCAGGCAGCCGGACAGCAGCTGGTCGTATTGCTGGGTCAGGTAGACGGCCAGCGCCGGCATGGCCAGCAGCGTGACCGCCACGCCGCCGAAGGTGGCGCCGGGCCAGCCCAGGCCCACCACCAGCCACAGCAGCATGGCGATGGCCGAGACCACGGCCAGCGCGCAGCCTATCAACGCCATGCCCACGCCCGCGGCGCGGTAGGCGCCGCCCGGTTCGTGCGCGCGTTCGGACACCAGCTTGGTGGCCGTGACGGCCGCGCCCAGGTTGGCGGCGTTGCCGAACCCGGCCAGCGCGATGATCATGGAATACTGCCCGAAGCCCACCGTGCCCAGCTGCCGGAACAGCAGGGGCAGGGCGACCAGCGCGGCGGCCGGTCCCGCGCCGTACTCCACCAGCCCCCAGAAGGAGGCATTGCCGGCGACGTGTCTGCTGAGGAAAGCGCGCATCGGTAAGCCTGTCTGTCGTCCTCGCGGGCGCGACCCTCAGGCCACGGGCACCGCCTGTTGCGGATGCTCCCGCAGGAAATGGCCATAGGCCAGCTCGATGCCGTGCGCGAGCGAGATCTCCGGACGCCAGCCCAATGCCCGGATGCGTTCGGAATCCATCAGCTTGCGCGGCGTGCCGTCGGGCTTGGAACGGTCATAGTCGATCTCGCCGCGAAAACCGACCACGCGCGCCACCAGCGTGGCCAGTTCCGCGATCGCGATGTCCTGGCCGGCGCCGATGTTGTAGACGCCCGTGGCATCCGGGTGCTCCATCAGCATGACGCAGGCGCGCGCCAGATCGTCGACGTAGAGGAACTCGCGCAGCGGCGCGCCAGTGCCCCAGATCGTCACGCTGGCCTGTCCGGCCTCGCGGCCTTCGTGGAACTTGCGGATCAGCGCCGGCAACACGTGGCTGCTGTGCAGGTCGTAGTTGTCGCGCGGGCCATACAGGTTGGTCGGCATGGCGCAGATGAAGCGCGCGCCGTGTTGCCGCTGGTAGGCCTCGCACAGCTTCAGGCCGGCGATCTTGGCGATGGCGTAGGGCTCGTTGGTCGATTCCAGCGGGCCCGTCAGCAGCGCGTCCTCGCGCAGCGGCTGCGGCGCCTCGCGCGGATAGATGCACGAGGAACCCAGGAACAGCAGCTTGCGCACGCCGGCCGCGTAGGCGGCGCGGATGACGTTGCACTGGATCATCAGGTTCCGGTAGAGGAAGTCCACCGGGTGGTTCTGGTTGGCCAGGATGCCGCCGACCTTGGCGGCCGCCAGGTACACCACGTCCACCGGCGTGGTCGAAAAGAAGCGGTGGACCTGGTTCTGGTTCTCCAGGTCCAGCTCCTGCCGGCCGCGCGTGATCACGTTGCGATAGCCGCGCCGGTCCAGTTCGCGGGCCAGCGCCGCGCCCACCATGCCGCGATGGCCGGCGACAAATACCCGCTGATCCAGGTTCGTCATGGCGGCTTACTCCTTGTAGGCGTAGATTTCATAGCCGTTCTGCTCGACCAGCGCATCGCGCCGGGCTTCCTTCAGGTCGCTCTCGACCATTTCCTTGACCAGCTGCGCGAAGCTGGTGCGCGGCGACCAGCCCAGCTTCTCGCGGGCCTTGGTGGGGTCGCCCAGCAGCGTCTCGACCTCGGTCGGGCGGAAATAGCGCGGGTCCACCCGCACGATCACCTGGCCCGGCTTGATGTCGTGGATGGGGCTGAACAGCACGGTGGCGGTTTCTTCCACGCCTTCGCCTTCCCAGGCCAGCAGCAGGCCCAGCTCGCGCGCGGCGGTGTTGATGAATTCACGCACGCTGTACTGCCGGCCGGTGGCGATGACATAGTCCTCGGGCTTGTCCTGCTGCAGCATCAGCCACTGCATTTCCACGTAGTCGCGCGCGTGGCCCCAATCGCGCAGGGCGGACAGGTTGCCCAGGTACAGGCATTCCTGCAGGCCCAGCACGATGCGCGCCAGGCCGCGCGTGATCTTGCGCGTGACGAAGGTCTCGCCGCGCTTGGGCGACTCGTGGTTGAAGAGGATGCCGTTGCAGGCGTACATGCCGTAGGCCTCGCGGTAGTTCACGCTGATCCAGTAGGCGTAGAGCTTGGCGGCGGCGTAGGGGCTGCGCGGATAGAACGGGGTGGTCTCGCGCTGCGGCGTTTCCTGCACCAGGCCGTACAGCTCGGAGGTCGAGGCCTGGTAGAAGCGCGACTTGTCTTCCAGCTTCAGGATGCGGATCGCTTCCAACAGGCGCAGCGTGCCCAGGCCGTCGGCGTTGGCGGTGTATTCCGGCTCCTCGAACGAAACGCCGACGTGGCTCTGCGCCGCGAGGTTGTAGATCTCGTCGGGCTGTACCGACTGCACGATGCGGATCAGGCTGCAAGAATCCGTCATGTCGCCGTGGTGCAGCACGAAGTTGCGCGGCTGGTCGTGCGGATCCTGGTACAGATGATCGATGCGCGCGGTGTTGAACAGCGAGGCCCGCCGCTTGATGCCGTGCACCTCGTAGCCCTTGGCGAGCAGGAACTCCGCCAGATAGGCGCCGTCTTGGCCTGTGACGCCGGTAATCAGTGCCCGTTTTGGCATGGTTGTATCCTTAAGACTTAGTGACTGCACGAAAGGAGCCGATGGCTGCGGAACCAATGTGCAATGAGATTACTGTTGCACCCGCCGCCGAGATATCGGCCAAAAGGTCTACGAGATCCGCCTGTCTGTACGGGAAGAACGATTGGATGCCTTCGTCCAGCGCGCCCAGCGCCGTGGCGAACAGGAATGCCCACAGCGCGGGCCGCCGGTTGAACGAGGCGTAGGCCAGGCAGGTCAGCGTGGCGTAGGCGGCCAGGTGCAGACGCTTGTCGCCATAGGCGTCGGACATCTGCGCGGCCAGGCCGGGCAGGTTGCCGATCGTCACCAGCGCCAGGAAGAACAGCGCCGCCGCCGGCAGGCAGACGCGCGCCAGCCCCGGACGCCAGAACGGCGCGCGCGTGGCGTCAGGCGCGGCCATACATGTCCTGGAATCTGACGATGTCGTCCTCGCCCAGATAGGCGCCGGACTGCACCTCGATGATTTCCAGCGGGATCTTGCCCGGGTTCTCCAGGCTGTGGATCTCGCCCAGCGGGATGTAGGTGGACTGGTTCTCCGTCAGCAGGTATTGCTTGTCGCCGTTGTAGATGCGGGCCGTGCCGGACACCACGATCCAGTGCTCGGCGCGGTGATGATGCATCTGCGACGAGAGCCGGGCGCCGGGCTTGACCGTGATCCGCTTGACCTGGTAGCGCGGGCCCTGGCCCACCGAGTCGTAGGAGCCCCAGGGCCGCTGCACCTCGCGGTGATGGTTCAGCTCGGAACGGTGCTGGACCTTGAAGGCTTCCACCAGGCGCTTGACGTCCTGCGAGCGCGACTTGTGGGCGACCAGCACGGCGTCCGCGGTTTCGATCACCACGATGTCGTCCAGCCCCACCGAGGCGACCAGCCGGCTGGTGGAGTGGATCAGGCAGTTGCGCGAATCCTCCACCATCACGTCGCCGGTGGTCGAATTGCCTTCCACCGATTTGGGGGCGATGCCCCAGACCGCGTCCCAGGCGCCCACGTCGCTCCAGGGCGCGGCCAGCGGGATGACCACCGCGCTGTCGGTGCGCTCCATGATGGCGTAGTCCATCGAATCACTGGGGCAGGCCTCGAAGGCCGGGCCGTCCAGCTGGAACAGCGCATCGTCGCCATGTCCGGAGGCGATCGCGGCGCGCACCTGTTGCAGCATGCGCGGCGCCAGCCGGTCCATCTCGGCCAGGAAGACCGAGGCCTGGAACGCGAACATGCCGCTGTTCCAGTAGTAGTTGCCTTCCTCGATGAAGCGCTGCGCGACTTCCGGCGAGGGCTTTTCGACGAAGCGGCGCACGCGGCGGGCGGGCGCCATGGCGGCGGGCGCGTCGGCCTGGATATAGCCGTAGCCGCTGAGCGGCGCGGTCGGGGTGATGCCGAACGTCACCAGCGCGCCCTGGCGCGCCGCCAGATAGGCCTGCGCATAGGCCGCGGCCAGCACCTCGCCGTCCTCCAGCACGTGGTCCGACGGCATGATGAGCATCACCGGATCCTCGCCGCCGCGCATGGCGCGCAGCGTGGCGGCGGCGATGGCCGGCGCGGTATTGCGGGCGTGGGGCTCCAGGATCAGCTCGGCATCCTTGATTCCCAGCTCCTGCGCCTGTTCGGCCGCGATGTAGCGGTGCGCCTCGTTGCAGACCAGCGTGGGGTGCGCCTGGGCGCCGGCCGAGTCCAGCCGCAGCAGGGTGTTCTGCAACAGGCTGCGGTCATCGGTCAGACGGATGAACTGCTTGGGCAGCAGCTCGCGCGACAGCGGCCACAGCCGCGAGCCCGATCCGCCGCAGAGGATGACGGCGCGGTAGGGGGGAGGGGGATTGGTCATGGCGCGTACTCCTTGAAGTAGGCCCGGGTGTAGGGATGCACGTCAGGGTCGGCGACGATGGCGGCGGGCGACAGCCAGCGGTAGCCGCGATGCTGCGCGTGCGGCAGGCTGGCCGGTTCCAGCGCCCGCTCGGCCTCGTAGGCCAGCACGATGTAATGGGTGGAGCGGTTGATTTCGCCGGCGAAGTTGGTGGAGTAGAAATGCTCGTGGACGCCGCAAGGCGTCCAGGCGCCGGCCATTGCGTGCAGGCCCAGCTCCTCGCGGGCGATGCGGTCCAGCGCCAGCGCCAGCGGCTCGTTCTTGCGGATGCGCCCGCCGGGCACGAACCAGGCGCCCTGGGCCGGCGGATTGCTGCGCAGCCCCGTCAGGTAGCGCCCCTGGCCGTCGTGCAGCAGCAGATCGATGGACACCAGCGGCAGCATCTCCACCGCCCGCCGGAAATCCGCCGGCGACAGCAGGCCGCCGGCCGGTTCCGCCGCGCCCGAAACCGCCGTCCCGTGCACGCCAGACCCCCCGCATGCAGCCGCCGCCTCCAGCCCGGAAGCGCCACCACCAGTGGCGGCGGCCTTCAGCCCGGGCGCACCACCACCACCAGCGGCTGCCTCCAGCACAGCCCCCCCGCACGCCACCGCTGCCCCGCTATCGGGATGCCGCGGATCCGGCTCCGCCGGTCCGCAGGCATGCCCCCCTGGGGGGGAAGCGCGCAGCGCTTCGGGGGGGGGCCTAACCCCTCTAGTAGACATCGCGGCCCGTCCATCCGGAGATCGCCGTGCGGGCGATGATCCGCAGGTCCATGCGGAAGGTCCAATGCTGGATGTAGTACAGATCGTGCTCGACGCGGTCGCTCATCTTGCGCAGCGTGTCGGTCTGGCCCCGGAATCCGTTGACCTGCGCCCAGCCGGTGATGCCGGGCTTGACGCGGTGGCGCATCATGTAGCGCTGCACCAGGTCCTTGTACATCTCGTTGTGCTCCAGCGCGTGCGGCCGGGGGCCGACCACCGACATGTCGCCCAGCAGCACGTTGATGAATTGCGGCAGCTCATCCAGGCTGGTGCGCCGCAGGAAGGCGCCGACCCGGGTCACGCGCGCGTCGCCCCGGGTGGCCTGCGTGACCACGCCGTGCTCCTGGTGCACCGTCATGGTGCGGAACTTGTAGACGCGGAATACCTTGCCGTCCACGCCCAGGCGGGGCTGGGTGAACAGCACCGGACCGCGCGAGGACAGTTTCACCAGCGCGGCCACGGTCAGCATGATCGGCGACAGGCCGATCAGCGCGCACAGCGCGAACACCCGGTCGAACGCTTCCTTGGCCAGGCCGCGCACGCCGGCGGCGGGCAAGGTGTTGAGCTGGATGGCGGGCAGGCCCAGGAAGTCGCCGATCCGATGGCCCAGCAGCTGGATCGACAGCACATCCGGAATCCAGCGCACGTCCACCAGGTCGTTGCGCAGGTGGTGCAGCACTTCGCGCAACTCCTGCCCTGCCTCCATCGGCAGCACGATCCAGATCTCGCGCACGCCGTGATCCAGGACGAAGGCATGCAGCTGGTCCAGGCTGTGCAGGCGTCGCACCTGCGACGGCAGGTTCTCGTGCGGCTCGGCATAGATGCCGGCGACTTCGTAACCGGCCTCGCTGTGGCGCCGGACCCGGCGCCACAGATCGTGCCCCAGGGCGCCGAAGCCGACGATCAGCACGCGCTTTCTGTTCAGGCCGCGATCGCGCGCCGCGCCCAGGATGGAATAGGCGCCGACGCGCGCGCCGACCAGCGTGACGGCGGCCAGCACGAACCAGGCGCCCGCCCACATGCGCGATAGCGCGGCCGCCTGGTGCATGAGGAAGCTGATCAGGATGCCCAGCGCGAACACCGTCGCCCAGGCAGCCACGCAGCGCGCCGCCAGATCCGCCAGGCGCCGGCCGCGCCAGGACTGGTAGAGGCGGAACGCGGGGAAGACGGCGACCACGCCCAGCCCGCACAGGTAGATGAGGAACAGATGGATGGGCGGCGGATCGCCGGTCATGTCCTCGGCGAACTTCAGCTCGGTGGCCGCGAGCCCGCAGGCGATCACGATCCCCGCGTCCAGCAGGCGATAGAGCAAGCTGGCGCCATTGAATCTTGCCGACGCGTCCGATTGGGGCGTGTCCATCGCGCACTCCTGTGTTCTTGGCTAGACGCCAGAAGGAACCGGGAACAGGCCGCTGCATTGCCGCAAAGCCTGGGGCCACGGGAAAAATCTTATTGACTGGAGGGCGCACTCGAAACCTCCAAACGATGTAGGAGAAGGCTTAGGGCATCCGTCGAATGTGCGGGCCGGAAAAAAGAGAGTGGAATGTCGCAACCCGTTACGCATCGGGCTCTCTTGCTGGCAACGAAGTCATTCACCGTGGAGTCGCCATGACGACAATTTTCGGAACCGTGAGCCGGGCCCTGGCAGCCATCGCGCTCGTGTCCTCGTTGGGCGCTTGCGCCTTGTCCCCCGGCATGACCTTCAAGGCCGGCCACCTCGTCGATCCCAATGATCCGAATTCCGTCGCGGAGGTCCGCGAGCTCACGCCGGCGCTGGTCATGGACGACGTGCGCGCCCGCAACGCGCTGATCGACAACGACGGCGTGGACCGCCTGTACGGCAAGAGCGAGCCGTATCGCATCGGCCCCGGGGACATCCTTTCGATCGTGGTCTGGGACCACCCCGAACTCGTGCTTCCGACGCAAACCTACGCCATTGGCGCGGGGGCGACCGAACTAGCCATTGGGGACACCGCCTCGGGCATTCCGGGCTATGCCGTATCAGCCACTGGATTCATCCAGTTTCCGTACACGGGATTGCTGAAAGTGGCCGGGTTGACGGAGCTTCAGGCGCGCAATCTCATAGTCAATAGTTCGAGCAAGTACATCCAGGATCCGCAGATCACCGTGCGCGTGCTGGGCTACCGGAGCAAGCGTGTCTATGTGGAAGGCGAAGTGAAGACGCCGGGCGCGCTGGCGATCAACGACATTCCCATGACCCTGATGGAAGCGGTCAACCGGGCCGGGGGCATCCTGGCGACGGGCGATCGCAGCGGCGTGTATGTCATCCGCGAAGGACGTCCCACGCGCATCAATCTGCCGGCCCTGATCGAACGCGGCAAGGACCTGAACCAGGTCCTGCTGAAGGCGGGAGACATCGTGCGGGTGACGCCGCGCGATGACAGCAAGATCTTCGTGATGGGCGAGGTGACCACGCCCACGGTGGCGGTGATGCGGGACGGTCGCATGTCGCTGAACGAGGCGTTGGGACTGGCCGGCGGCCCCAGCCAGTTGAACTCGGATCCTTCGCAGGTGTTTGTCGTGCGCAGCACGGAGGAGGCAAAACCGCTGGTCTTTCACCTGAACGCGGCATCGCCGCAAGCGCTCGCGGTGGCGGAGAAATTCGAGTTGCAGCCCAAAGACGTCGTATTCGTGGATACGGCCGGCCTGGTGCGTTGGAACCGTTTCATCAGCAACCTGTTCCCCAGCGCGCAAACGGTGCAGACCGTCAATTCCATCAAGTAGTCGCCTGACAAACAACGCCTTTGGAGGCGCCGCGACGGCGGCGGCGCCTTCTCCTGGAGAGCTGCATGTCGTTGCCCATCGAGTCCTTTGAACCCTCGGCGCCTGCCCGTCAGCAGGAAACCCCACTGTCTTCGCACGTGGACGCGATCTTCTCCAACCGCTGGATGATCATCGGCATCACGCTGCTGGCGCTGCTGGGAGCGGTGATCTACGTGATGATGACGCCGTCGGTCTACCAGGCCGACATCATCGTCCAGGTGGAGGAGGAACAGCCCAACGGACAGGCCCGCAGCCTGCTGGGCGATGTGTCCGCGATCTTCGACACCAAGACCGAGACCTCCGGCGAAATGGAAGTGCTGCGCTCGCGCATGGTGGTCGGTCCTGCGGTCGACAAGTTCCTGCTCTACATCCAGGCCAGGCCGAATTACTTCCCGGTGGTGGGCGCCTGGCTGGCGCAGCGCCACGAGAGCCTGCCCTATCCCGGCGCCCTGCCCAGGGGCGGCTACGCCTGGGGCGGCGAGACCATTTCCGTGTCGCAGCTGGACGTGCCCAATGAATGGCTGGGCAAGCCGCTGCGGGTGACGACGCTGGGCGACGGGCGCTACACGCTGTTCGACAAGATCACAGGCTCGACCTTCACCGGTACCGTGGGCGCGCCGCAGCATTTCGTGCTGCCGGGCGGCGGCGCGCTGGACGTGCACATCGACGCGCTCAGCGGCCGTCCGGGCACCGAGTTCACCGTGTCGCGCAGCTCGCGGCTGGCAGCCATCGAGGACGTGCAGGCGCGCATGGGCATCTTCGAGCGCGGCCGCGCCTCGGGCGTGATCGGCGTCACGCTGGAAGGCAACGATCCCACGCTGACCACCGCCGTGCTGAACGAGATCGGCGCGGAATACGTGCAGCAGAACGTGAACCGCAAGGCGGCGCAGGCGGAGAAGTCGCTGAGTTTCCTGGAGCAGCAACTGCCTCAGATGAAGAAGGATCTGGACGCCTCCGAGACCAAGTACAACGCCTTGCGCAACAAGCGCGGCACCATCGACCTGAGCGAGGAGGCCAAGCTGATCCTGGCCCAGTCGGTGGACGCGCAGACCAAGGTGATGGAACTGCGCGCCAAGCGCCAGGACCTGATCACGCGCTTCGCGCCCACCCACCCCAGCATCCTGGCCATCGACCGGCAGATCGCCTCGCTGACCGGCGACGTGAACCGCATCGGCAACAACATCAAGCAGTTGCCCGACCTGGAGCAGGACGTGGTGCGGCTGGTGCGCGACGTGCGCGTGAACACCGAGCTGTACACCGCGCTGCTGAACAACACCCAGCAGCTCAAGCTGATCCGCGCGGGCAAGGTCGGCAACGTGCGCATCCTGGACGCGGCGGTGCAGCCGGACAAGCCGGTGCGGCCCAAGGCCGCCATCATCATCCTGGTGGCCACCGCCATCGGCCTGATCATCGGCCTGCTGTCCGCCCTGGTGCGCAACGCGCTGTTCGGCGGGCTGTCCGAACCGGAAGAGGTGGAGCGCTACACCGGCCTGCCGGTGCTCGCGGCCATTCCCTACAGCGACATCCAGGACAAGCTCTGGCGCCGCAGCCGTCGCAAGAACGCGACCGTGCCCGCGCTGCTGGCGCAGAGCCAGAGCAACGCGCCGCCCATCGAAAGCCTGCGGTCCTTCCGCAACGTGCTGCAGGCCTCGCTGCGCCAGTCGGCCAACAACATGGTCATGTTCACGGGCCCGGTGGCCGGGGTGGGCAAGTCTTTCCTGTCGGCCAACTTCGCCTTCATCCAGGGCGGCGTGGGCAAGCGGGTGCTGTTGATCGACGCCGACTTCCGCAAGGGCCAGCTCAACCGCTATTTCGGCGTGCCCAAGGAAGACGGCCTGTTCGAGGTGCTGTCCGGCACGATCCCGCTGGAGCAGGTGCGCCGGCACAGCGTGTCCGAGGGCGTGGATTTCATTTCCACCGGCGCTGTCACCTTCGACCCGTCCGAGCTGCTGGCCTCGCCGGTATTCGGCCAGACGCTGCGCGAGCTGTCGACCCAGTACGACATGGTGGTGCTGGATACCGCGCCGGTGCTGTCCTCGCCGGATGCCGCGGTGGTGGGCAGCCATGCGGCCGCGGTGATGGTGGTGGTGCGGTCCGGCATGAACACGGTGGGCGAGATCCGCGAGACGGCCAAGCGGCTGATCCAGGCCGGCGCGCCGGTGGATGGCGTGCTGTTCAACGGCTTGAAGCTGCTGCCCGAGCGCTTCGGCCTGCGGTCCAAGTATGGCGGATACCGCTATTCCAGGGCGGCGTACTACGGCGATTTCAAGCAGAACGGTCCCAAGTGACGCCAGCCGGAGGAAACGGACATGCACGGAACTTTTGGCTGGGACGCTCCGAACATCCTTGATTCGGTTTTCAAGGCCTACGACATCCGTGGCACGGTGCCCGAAGAGATCGACGCGCGCTTTGCCCACAGCCTGGGCATGGCGGCGGGCGTGAAGGCGCTGGAGCTGGGCGCCCGCGCGATGGTGGTGGCGCGCGACGGCAGGCTGAGCAGCGTGGAGCTGTCGGCCGCGCTGCAGGCCGGCCTGCGCGCCGCCGGCCTGCATGTGATCGACATCGGCATGGCCACCACGCCGATGCTGTATTTCGCCACGCGGCTGATGGATACCGGCGCCGGCATCGCGGTCACCGGCAGCCACAATCCGCCCAACCACAACGGCTTCAAGCTCGTGCTGGATGGCGCTTCGCTCTACGGCGACGGCATCGCCGCGCTGCGCGACGCCATGCGTCGGCCGATAGAAGGCGCGGCCCATGCCGGCGGGCGCACGCAGATGCAGATGCAGCCCTGCTACGCCGCGCGCGTGATGGGCGATATCCGCCTGACCCGGCCGATGAAGATCGCCGTCGATTGCGGCAACGGCGTGGCCGGCGCGATCGCCCCGGCCCTGTTCCGCGCGCTGGGCTGCGAAGTCACCGAGCTGTTCTGCGAGGTGGACGGCGCCTTTCCGGGACATCATCCGGACCCCGCCGATCCGCAGAACCTGCAGGACCTGATCTATTGCCTGCGCTACTCGGACTGCGAGATCGGCCTGGCCTTCGACGGCGACGGCGACCGGCTGGGCGTGGTCAGCAAATCCGGCCAGATCATCTGGCCGGACCGGCAGCTCATCCTGTTCGCGCGCGATGTGCTGTCGCGCAACCCGGGCGCCGAGATCATCTACGACGTGAAGTGCAGCCGCCACGTGGCCCGCGCGATCACCGAGGCCGGCGGCAAGGCCACCATGTGGAAGACGGGCCATTCGCTGATCAAGGCCAAGATGCGCGAGACCGGCGCGTTGCTGGCCGGCGAGATGAGCGGGCACCTGTTCTTCAAGGAGCGCTGGTATGGCTTCGACGACGGGCTGTACGCCGCCGCGCGCCTGCTGGAAATTCTGTCCGCGGCGCCGGATCCCTCGGCCATGCTGGAGGGATTGCCGCAGTCCTGCGCCACGCCCGAGATCAAGCTGGAGACCGCCGAGGGCGAGCAGTTCGCCCTGGTTGAAGCGCTGCGCGCGCAAGGCGGATTTCCCGGCGCGTTGACGATCAACGACCTGGACGGCGTGCGGGTGGATTACGCCGACGGCTTCGGCCTGGCGCGGCCGTCCAACACCACGCCGACGGTCGTGCTGCGTTTCGAAGGGGACACGATGGCCGCCCTGGCGCGCATCGAGGAGGACTTCCGCAACGCCTTGCGTCGCGTCGCGCCTCATGTCCGTTTACCGTTCTAAGGAGCACTACGCGATGGATAGGGCTGAATTTGCGAGGGAAGAGGCGCAAGCCGCGGGCTTGCTGGACTGCGCCGAATGGCGGGTCTTCGACCATGCGGCGCGCTGCGCGGAACTGGACGCCGGCGCGCTCAAGCTGATCGAGGCGGCGGGCCTGAGCCTGGACTTGTCCATGCAGCGCCAGTCGCCCGCGCTGGAGGCGGCGGGGCTGGCCCTGCTGCGCGCCCGTGGCGTGCCGAGGGCCGTGCAGGCGCTGTTCGCGGGCGAGGCGGTCAACTGGACCGAGGACAAGCCCGCCTGGCACACCGCGCTGCGCGCGGGACGCACGCGCGAGCAGCCCGACGGCCAGGACGCCGGCTCCGTCTGCGAGTACGCGCGCATGCTGGACTTCGTGCGCGCGCTGGACCAGGAGGCGGACATCGGCACCGTGCTGCACATCGGCATCGGCGGCAGCGACTGGGGGCCAAGGCTGGCGGTGCAGGCCTTTGGCGGCGCCACGCAGCGCCGGCAGATCCGTTTCGTCTCGAACATCGACGGCCATGCGTTCAACGACGCGGTGGCCGGGCTGGATCCACGGCGCTGCCTGGTGGTGGTGTCGTCCAAATCCTTCACCACCGCCGAGACCCTGCACAATGCCCGAGCCGCCATCGCCTGGCTGCGGCGCGGCGGCGTGGCCGACGTGGCGACGCATCTGGCCGCGGTCACGGCCAACGCGCCGGCGGCGCGCGCGCTGGGCGTGCCGGCCGAGCGGGTGTTCTCGATGTGCGACTGGGTGGGCGGCCGCTATTCGGTGTGGTCGGTGGCGGGCCTGTCCATCGCGCTGACGGTGGGCGCCGAGGTGCTGATCGGCATGCGGGCCGGCGCCGAGGCCATGGACCAGCATTTCCGGCTGGCGCCGCTGGCGTCCAATGCGCCGGTGCAGCTGGCGCTTGCCGGCCTGGTCAATTGCAGCGTGCTGGGCCACAACTCGCTGAACATCGCGGCCTACAGCGCGCGGCTGCTGCACCTGGTGACCTACCTGCAGCAGCTGGAGATGGAATCGCTGGGCAAGCGGGTGGCGGGCGATGGCGAAGCCGTGGGCGTGCCGTCCGCGCCCATCATCTGGGGCATGCCCGGCACCGATGGGCAGCACACCTTCTTCCAGTGGCTGCACCAGAGCGAGAATGGCGCGCCGGTGGATTTCATCGCCAGCCTGCAAGGCTGCCCGGACAACCCCGACGCGCACCGCATGCTGCTGGCCAACTGCCTGGCGCAGCGCCAGGCCCTGTTGCGCGGCAAGAGCCTGGAGCAGGCGCTGCTGGACGTGGCCCATATCGACGACCGCGAGCGCGCGCTGCGCCTGGCGCGCCACATGGTGCATCCCGGCGGGCGTCCGTCCTCGCTGATCGTGCTGCGCAAGCTCGATCCGCGCGGCCTGGGCGCGCTGCTGGCCTTGTACGAGCACAAGGTCTTCGTGCAGAGCGTGGTCTGGGGCATCAATCCCTTCGACCAATGGGGCGTGGAGCTGGGCAAGCGGCTGGCCACCGGCATCGAGCGTGAGCTGGCGGTGCCGGTGTCGGCGGCCGTGGCCGACCGGGGGCACGACGCGTCCACGTCCTACTGGATCGATTGCTATCGGGGCCATGCCCAGGCGCCGCAATCGCGCCATGCCTGGGTGCCGGGCGTCGCGGCGCATCTGTGAGCGGCGGGAGGGCCAGCGCCCAAGGGGGCCGGCGCCTGCCGCATAACCCCTGCGTCGTGTCGGGGGGATTCCGCGAAGGGCGCCGCAGCGGTTACAGTTGACGGGAATATTGCAAAGCAGCATCGGCCCGCCGGCCTGGCCGGCGGCCGCTGCTCCGTCAGCGAGGCACTTCATGTTCGATCTTCATTCCCAAGCCGGCGCCGCCGGCATTTCCTTGCGGGCGCAGCCATGAGCGGGCCCAGCCACATCCCGCCCGCGCACTGGAACCTGGACGGCATCGTGTCCGGCCTGCGCGAGGCGCGCCTGGCCTGGCGCGGTCCGCGCGGCCGCCTGCGCGAAGACGCCGGCCTGCGCGAGTTTCCGTCGCAGGAAAGCCTGCGCCAGATCGTCAAGGACCTGAGCGGCGCGCTGTTCCCCATGCGCCTGGGGCCCATCGACCTGCGCGAGGAAGTGGAAGACTTCTACGTCGGCCACACCATCGGCGCGGCGCTGGACGCGCTGCTGCACCAAGTCTGTCTGGAACTGCAGTACGCCGGTCGCCACGATCCGGCGCTGCTGGCCGACACGCAGCAGCGCGCCATCGGCATCGTGCGCCAGTTCGGCGCCGAGCTGCCCAAGGTGCGCGAGGCGCTGGACCTGGACGTGACCGCGGCCTACCAGGGCGACCCGGCCGCGCACAGCGCCGACGAGGTGCTGCTGTGCTACCCCGGCGTGACCGCGATGATCCACCATCGCCTGGCCAACGTGCTGTACCGGCTGGGCGTGCCCATGCTGGCGCGCATGGTGGCCGAGATCGCGCATGCTGACACCGGCATCGACATCCATCCGGGCGCCACCATCGGCCGCAGCTTCTTCATCGACCACGGCACCGGCGTGGTGATCGGCGAGACCGCCATCATCGGCGACCGCGTGCGGCTCTACCAGATGGTGACGCTGGGCGCCAAGCGCTTCCCGCCCGGCGAGAACGGCGAACTCAAGAAGGGCCTGCCGCGCCACCCGTTGATCGAGGACGATGTGGTGATATACGCTGGCGCCACGATCCTGGGCCGCATCACCATCGGCAAGGGATCGACCATCGGCGGCAACGTCTGGCTCACGCGCAGCGTGGCGCCGGGCAGCAACGTGACCCAGGCGAGCCTGGTCAGCGACATGCCCGACTGCGGGCTGGGCGGCTGATCGTCGCGCCGGGCGCGGCCGCCGGTCCGCGCATCAGCGATTCTGGGAGCCTGGATGGACACACGCGTTTCGGATCTGGCCGCGCTGCGCGGCTTCGTCGACCGCCACCCGCGGCTGTTCGTGCTGACGGGGGCGGGCGTCAGCACCGATTCCGGCATCCCGGACTATCGCGACACCGAGGGCGAATGGAAGCGCAAGCCGCCCATGACCCTGCAGATGTTCATGGGCGGCGACCTGGCCCGCGCGCGCTACTGGGCGCGCAGCATGATCGGCTGGCGCCGCTTCGGCCGCGTCCTGCCCAATGATTCGCACCGGGCGCTTGCGCGGCTGGAATCGCGCGGCCGGCTCAGCCTGTTGGTGACGCAGAACGTCGACGGCCTGCACGAGGCCGCCGGCAGTCGCGAGGTCGTAGACCTGCACGGCCGGCTGGACCAGGTGCGCTGCATGCAATGCGACTGGCGCGGCGCGCGGCAGGCCTGGCAGGACGAGCTGGCGGGACTCAATCCGAATTGGGAATCGCTGGAGGCCAGCGACGCGCCCGACGGCGACGCCGATCTGGACGGCGTGGATTTCTCCGGATTCCGCGTTCCGCCCTGTCCGCGCTGCGGCGGCGTGGTCAAGCCCGATGTGGTCTTTTTCGGCGAGACGGTGCCGCGCGAACGCGTGGACCGCGTCAACGCGGGCCTGATGGCCGCCGACGCGGTGCTGGTCGTGGGGTCTTCGTTGATGGTGTATTCGGGCTATCGTTTCGTGGCCGCCGCCGCGCGCAACGGCATGCCGATCGCGGCGATCAACCTGGGCCGCACGCGGGCCGACGCCTTGCTGACCCTGAAGGTGGAACAGCCTTGCGCGCTGGCGCTGGACGCCCTGTGAAAGCGCCCGCCGGCCGCCAGTCGGCGGCCGGTTTTTGAGCGGTTTATACAAGCCCTTGTCCTGCAAGGGTTTTTTTCTACTGTTACAGAGCTTTCCATAGGGTTGTCCACAGATAGTGGGGATAACTCCTAGGGATAACCCGAGGCGGAGTCCCGGAAAATGGGACTCCAGATGGGGACGGACCCCGCCCGGGCTCAGCTTTCCGAGGCCACGAAATCCTCGCCCATCAGCGCTTTCTGCGCGGCATGCCAACTGCCCGCGTCGGGCGCGTACAGCAGGCCGCCGCTGCGGTGCGTGGGCTTGTATGGCGAACCGTCGAAGCGCGCGGCGTAGCCGCCCGCCTCGCGGTGCAGCAGCCAGCCCGCGGCGTGGTCCCAGGCGGTGAGCTGGTTGTACAGCGCGATATGGCAATGGCCCGCCGCCAGCATCCGGTATTCATGGGCCGCGCAGCGCAGCGAGGCCGTGCTGCCCAATTTCGACAGGTTGCCGTTGACCGTGCTGCGCAGCGGCTCGGGCAGCGCGCCGGTGGAGATCAGGCCGTCCATGTCCTCGGGCGGCGCGGGGCTGGCCACGGCCAGCGGCGCCTGCTTGCCGTTCTCGTATTCCATCCATGCGCCTTCGCCGCGCACGGCCAGCGCGCTGTCGCGGCTGACGGGGTCGTAGATCACGCCGGCGATCACGTCGCCGCGATGGCAGGCGGCGATCATCATGCCGAACAGCGGCAGGCCCGCCACGTAGTTGCGGGTGCCGTCGATGGGATCGATCAGGAAGGCCAGGTCGGCGTCGACCAGCATGTTCAGCAGCGCCGGATTGCGGGTCGAGGCTTCCTCGCCGATCAGCACCGCGCCGGGATACAGCTTGGCCAGGCGCGCGCTGATCATGCGTTCGGCGGCTTCGTCGGCATCGGTGACCAGGTCGCGCGCGGAGGTCTTGCCGCGCACGGCGCCCTCGGGCAGGTTGCGAAAGCGCGGCATGACCTCGGCCTGGGCCGTATCGGCCAGGATGGACGCCAGCCGGCGCGTTTCTTCGCGGGTGAATGATCTGCTCATAGTGATTCGTCCTAGCAACGCGCAAATCTAGCATGCCGGCAAGGCATTTGATCGTGTCGGGGAAGGGGTTGAATCAAAAGCCTATTTCAGGGACGGTTTTGTGCCACGGCGACTTCTTCTGGAAGAAGCATGACGGTGCGGCGAGCTTGCCCTGGATCGATACCTGTTTCCCCACGCTACACCGTTTTCTGCTTGTCCATTTTTCTCAATTTCTCCGTTTCTTTGTTTCGCTGTGTTCGCCTGACCTCTGTGGCGGCTGTGTGGCGCACGCCGCCGGCCGCTTTGCGGCGTTCACTTGTCGCATGAAGCGTCGGGCACAAAGTCCGACCGGTCCTATGCACGAATTCGGAAACGTCCCATGGCATCTCTGCCGTGGCGGCCCTAGCGTATCGCCAGAATTCCTTCATCCATCTTTTCCCGACCGGATTTGATGCCACGTCCGTGGACCGCTGAAGGAGTCCTTCCCTCTGGCTTTCAAGGTGCGCCGCATCATGTCCAAGTTCCGTTCCGCCATTGTCTGGCTCGTGCTCTACACCCAGATCTGGACGCCCGTGCTGGCGCAGACGCTGCCGATCAGCGTGGACAAGAACGTTGCGGGTCAGCGGCCGATCGTGGGCACGAGCAACGGCGTGCCGGTGGTCAACATCGCGCCGCCCTCGGCCGGCGGAGTCTCGAACAACAAGTTCACGCAGTTCAACGTCGGTCCGTCCGGCGTGGTGTTGAACAACAGCGGCGGCGCCAGCCAGACGCAGCTGGCCGGGCAGGTCGCGGGCAACCCGATGCTGGGCAACCAGCGCGCCACCACCATCCTGAACCAGGTCACCGCGCCCAACCCCTCGCAGCTGATGGGCACGATGGAAGTGGCCGGCAACCGCGCCAACATCATCGTTGCCAACCCGGCGGGCATCACCTGCAACGGCTGCGGCTTTTTGAACGCGGACCGCGCCACGCTCACGACCGGCAAGCCCATGG